>NZ_JAHOOJ010000010.1:0-176392 GCF_019132535.1 Erysipelatoclostridium sp. DFI.2.3
CCCAGACATACATGTTGTAGTCTCCGGATGCATCTTTGCCAATTTGTACTCTTGGCCTTGTGATATCTTTAATCTGGAGGGTCTCACCAAAAATATCCAAACGGCCTGATTGTGACTTAAAGTGTATACTGCTTGCATCGATCGTACCAGCAGTTACTTTATCGGCTGCTACACTATCAATCATGGCCGACTTTATCAGCGCATTGGATATCGTTGTGTTATCAGCATTTAAGACTATGGTCTGCGTACTGCCTGCTGTCACACTGCCTGCAAGCAGGGTGTTGACACGCTCCAAGTCTACGTCCAGTACGTGCACCTCGGCTTTGGTGGCATATAGGTCCTGTACGTACTCTTTCGATACGTAGGATGTCTCAATTTTCGCTACCTTTGCGGCAAGCTCTGTGACGTCCAGATTTTCGATTTCTGCATCCAGCGCAGAGAGCTTTTTGTTGACCTCAAGGTAGTTTGTATTGATAGTCTCAAACTCGCCCTCAAAGGCTGTGATTTTGTCTGTGATGACCTGTTTTGTGCTTACGAGGTCAGAGTAAGTCCTATCTACTTTTGTTTGCAGAGGGCCTTTATAACCTGTGTCTTGCTCCTGCTGGGTTTTTCCTTTAGATTGTATGGTGCCGTAAAATCCACCGTCACAATTAAACTCATAATCCATGAGAGGGACAACATAAGCATTACCGGCGTTATCCATTACACGCACGAGGTCACCTGCCTCAACATCAGGTCGAGCCATACGCCAGTTTAGTTTGGCAGCTCTGTACGTAAAGCCCTTAATCCGGTTGTATAAGACAGTGATGCGCTCCTGGGTCATCCCCGGACAGCTAAAATAGATACCAACGCCGGTTCCCGCAGACACAGAGTGCTCCTCGTCAATTGTGCAATCCAAACGGTTAATAAAGATGTCTTCCTCGTCGATTTCCAGCGGATCCGCAAATCGACTCGGGGATATAGTAAGACCTGTGTCGGTATACCATACCAGCCTGAGCTTACCATCTTTGTCCATGACAGCATTTTTGCCGCAGTACGCAGCAAGCACACTTATAGCTTCAATGATGGTTAGCCCCTGCAGGCTATCGACTTTGTAGGTAACATCATCCGCCCCGCCTGCATACTCAATACCTATCTTTTTACATTGCTCCTGCAGGATAGTGACTATCTTTTGATTGCCGGATAGAGCACTAAAAAACCCTTTATAGCAAAGGGCAAAGTTATCATATGCTGTAAGTTTAATGAATTCTCCAGAACGCACTGGTTTTTCTAAGTTGTACACACCTTTTTTTATCCACTCTACAGTACCATCGTCCAGCTCTAAACCAATATACGGTATTGCTTGACGTCCTTTAAGGATAGTGTTTTTAGGCACGTCTGTGAGGATAAATTCAATATAGGAGGACACAGCATCCCCAAACGTGATTTGTTCGGATGAGTTTGTACCGCCTTTAAGCTTAAAGCTCTTTATACCAGTATACTCAGTTCCTGCAATGTCGATTTTCAGCCGGAAGTGGCGGCCAGATTTGCTAACCGCCGTTTTGTATTTATCGGATGTGGTTATCATCGTACCACCTCCCTGCACTAATCTTCAATTTTAAGCATAAACTCGATTGATTCAAGCTCATTTGCTGTCAGTTCCACACGGTCCAATTCGTCGAGTGTAAGCTGCCTCACGTCAATCTCTTCCTCCAGCTCTAAAAGCTCCTCATACTCATCAAAATACTTCTTGCGAGCTGTTAAGTCATTATCCGGTATAGAATAATTGCCGTTTTTCTCAACGCCATATTTTTTGATTAAATCTGTGCGTTGATCCTCCAAAAAGACTGCCTGCTTTTTTACTGACTCCAGTGTCTTTTTGATATGGTATGACTGTTTTACGGGTAAAGCGGTGTTGAGCATCTTGCCAAGCGCCGGCTGTGCGTCTACAATCTGTTTATTTTTAAGCTGCATCCTTATTACCTCCTGCCAGTTCTGTGATAATCGCATCCTGCTCTACATAGATTTCATCCTCTGCTGCAGCCTCCGCGGCTCTAACTTCTGTGCGATTAGCCTTGTAGAGAGTCTGGTTGCTGATGTAATGCGTCAGATTTGCGTTTTCTGGATTGCTGGTATTGATTACAGCCTTTACCTGCTCGACCTGTACGTTGTCTACCTCGATATTTTTTGTTATCTCAATATTTTTATTTGATTTTGTAATTACTGCCATAATATCCTCCTTATTGCTGTATTATTTTTACAGTCGCTTTTTTGTACCAGTAGATGCCATCACCTAAGAGCCCTATATGCTCCTCGTTAATTGTACCACGGTATGACATGATAGAGAGGCTTGCCCCTCCTCCTCCATCGAATGAAAAAGGGAAGAACCCTGCAATCAGATTTTTTCTGATTTTAGCCATTTCCGACTCCCGGAGCACTCCCCACTCGATTGTTATTGTCTTTTTTTCAGCCACGACGTCCCCGGCCATAGTGCCGCTTGATGTACGTCCGGTATTGCTTGACCATATGATCTCGTTGTCAATTTTTATAACGGTAGGCGCAGGCAGCGCCACACCGTTTGCCGTGAGTATTGCCATACCCGCACCTCCTACATATCTATAGGACACTTACCATTTTTGCGAGTATCCTTGTTTACATTTTCAACGACTTTTTTCGTTACTTTTTGATCGTCAATATAAACATCAGTATCTTTATTCCTGATTTCTTCCTTAACCTCATCAAATTTATGCTTCAAACCTCTCACTTCTTCAATGAGGTCCTTCATGGTTGTTTTATCTGTATCACTTTGAGACTCTTTCCATTCATGCTGCACGTTTAGGGACCTTTCTCCGGCAAACGCGATCGTCGGCTCCTGTAGTGCTGCCTGCATGGCTCCTGACATGGATTGAGATAAACTCTTGACCTGCCCTATAAATCTTGGTGTGCTTGCTGCCAGAGTCTTACCGAGCCCCTCCATCATATGTGGCATCCATTGCTCATACTCTCGCAGAGGGCCAGTATCTGGCCGTGTAAAGTGTAGCCATGATGCAACGATGTTAGCAGCTTTTTTTACCTCGTTGGTTACTTTATAGGCATAATCTTGGATACCGTTTGCAAACCCTGATATCATGTGCCCGCCCCAAGTGTAGGAGCTGCTCCCAAGACCGCTAAGCCATGACGTGGCTTTATTTACGCAACTCTGCACGGTAGACTTAACATTAACTGATCCAGAGCCATTCTTAAAGTTATTCATCATCCCCTTGGCCTTGTTGTACATGTCACTGTACATCGTACCGCTAATCCACTTGCTTGTTGCACTCAGATTACTTGTTACAGATGACTTCATGCTTTTGCTGCTTGAATCTACAGTATTTTTCGAATCCTTAAAAGTACGTGAGATATCATTTTTAATCGATCCGCACTTGTCAGACACAAAGGTGACCAGAGGTCCCCATGCATTTTTGGTATCATTGCTCATGCCGCGGTTTGCACCGATTAGAGAGTCGCGCGCATTGTTAAAGTTCTTTTCAATTGATTTTCCCGCTTTCTCTGAGTTGACACTTACATCATTACGCACTGTATCAATGGAGTCTGCCACTACGCCCTTTATACTCCCCCAAGCACTTTTTGTGTCCTTGTCAGAGCCATTCCAAACACTCGATATTTTATCTCCAATTTTACCGAATAAGTTACCGGCGCTATCCTTTAGATTAGACCACGTATCCCCTAAGGATTTTGTGATTCCATCCCACGCCTTGCCTGCTTTCTTTTTTATATCTGTCCAGACGTTGCCTATAGCCTTGACTAGCCCGGAAAACAGTTTAGGTATTGCAGTTACAAGTCCTTTTATAGTCTTTGCGATACCGTTTTTTAAGCCCTCAATGAGGTATCCGCCTATCTCAGCAAAAACCGTACTCGGAGAGTGGATTCCAAATAGCTCTTTTATACCGTTTATGATGGGGTCAACTATTACACTACGTAAAAAGCCTATCGGATCAGCGAAGAAATCACGTACACCGTTGCAAAAACCGTCCCATAGCCACTTGCCAAGGTCTGCAGCTAGACTCAGGATACCAGACCCTATGCCGTGCACAGCTGCGATTATTGTTTGGAGTAAAGAGCCTGCAATGCCCCACCAATCAATGTTTTTGATAAAGGTTGCAATGTCGGTGCCTATTTGCCCCCAGTCTACACCCCTTATCGCTGTAAGCAATGTATCAAGGATGCCCTGTGCTGCATCGCTCAGAGTCATGCCAAAGTCAGCCCAATTTATGTTATTAAAAAAGGCGTTTATGCTCTTGGCAATCGTATCTCCCAGCTTGTGCCAGTCAATGTTTTTAACAAAGGTATGCACAGAGCTTATTGCTCCACTTAGACCTTTGCCGAGAGCTGCTGTAAATTTTGGCATATCCACGCTGTACATAAGACCCATTACTCCATCAGCCAGAGCCTTACCGATAGCAGGCCAGTCAGCAGTCGTTACAAATCCATAAAGCATGTCGATGCAAGCTTGTACATATGACCCAATCGTATGCCCCAACTTATCCCAGTCAACGCTGTACACAAGACCGTTAAGCCCCTGAGCTAATGCTTTACCTATCCGCTCCCAGTTAATGCCAGTAAACAACAAATACAACGTATTTACGATAGTGTTGATTCCGGTGCCAAACATTCGACCGATATTTACCCAGTTTATCGTATCTATCAAGCTGTTAAAGAGCTCACAAAACCCATCGCAAAACTCTGTGATGGATTTGCCTAAGTTATCCCATGATATCCACTTTGTAAATGATGCTACAGCCTTATTGACCTGCTGACCTATGAGCTTACCAATACCGGCATAGTCACCCTCGGCCCACAGGTCTTTGAGCTGCTTGACCCATTTTTTGATAGGTCCGTCATCGACATCAGTCGGTGTGTAGACCGGCATATCGCTCCCGCCGCCACCGCCGCCGCCAGAGCCGGCAGAATCATCCGCATCATCCAACTTGTTGATCTCGTCAAATCCCATGAGTGACCTGCGAGCCTTTTCCGACGCTTTAGCTGCTTTATCAGCAGATGAGCCGTATGCACCCATTGCATCCTTTGCTGCATAGATACCGGATGTGGCCTGCTTTGTTGCTGACATTGACTTACCAAACAGCGCAGACATAAAAGCCGCTATATAGCCGGTCACCGTGGCCAACGCAGACATAAGCGCATTAAGTGCGGGCATGATTGCCTGAAAGATAGGTGTAAATGCTGTGGCCAAATTAGAGCGTATCTGATTTAAACTATTTGCAAACGCAGTATTTGTCATAAGGGTAGCCCCAATGTTTTGAGCGAGTGCCATAATGCCTCGGCTCACTAGGGGGAATATCAGCGAGAAAATCGTAAACGACTTAATCAGCTGACCTACGCCCATATGAGCGCGCCCCATACCGTTAGAGGCCTTTTTACCGGCTGACCCTATACCAAGTAATCGGCTTGCAAAAGACGCTGCATGCTGTCCTGCTGATTTTAGCCCATTACTAAACTTATGCAATGCTGATGAGGCTAAGCGCTTTGTAAATTGCAAGATAGCATTGCCTGCTGCTCTAGCTACCCCGGACGTTGCTCCCATCTGTCTATTCATCGCGCTAAGAGTGATGTTTGTCCGTGCTGCAGCATCCTGCAGCTTAGCGATTTGTGTATCAAGCCCCATCACCTGCTTATCAAGAGCACTCTCAGCTTGTGCACTCATGTTAGGCTTATAAGATTCAAGCAGCGTTTTCCGTTGCGCTTGTTTTGCAAGGATCTGATTGTCGTACATATCCATCATGTTTTCAAGCTCAGCATATTTCTGGCGGGTCATTTCTGTATCAAATTGCGGGTCAAACTTGACTTTAGGCTTGCGTATACTGATTCCCGGCGGCCCTCTCACACTAGGACCATGTGAGACTGTTGTGCTTGGCTCTGTGTCGCTCTGAGCCTTCTGATAAGGCATCTGCACACCAGACATTTGCTTGACCATGCCCGCCATCTGCTCAACAAAAGCCTGCATTTCAAGCTTTGTACGGTTGAGAGTAGCCTTTACGGATTCATTCATTTTGTCGAGACTAGCTACAAGAGACTGCCTAAGATTTTTAAACATATCCCCACTCATAGCATCCACCTGCTTGCGTATCCGGTCAGCTATCTTACTCGACTCTGCCTGTATATCTTTGTCAAGGTCTGATTTTATCTCCAGATCCATCTGTATAGACCTTGCACTTGTCGCTCCCACATCATCACCTGCCTTTCTAAAAATAAAAAGGAAGTTATTCACTCATGTCCATAAACATCGCATAGACTTCTTTCATAACTTCCTCTTTATTCATGCTCTCAATCATTCTCTGGGTTTGCTTATCTCTCCACTCATTCCGGATACGATGCTGCTCCTCACTAAAGTGCTCCAACGTGTCAGCATCGTCTTCGGCTCTAATGGATATGATATTGCCCAAAGGTGTGTCTGGCATGATACCCGCCAGAAGCGTGGTAAACTCAATCCAGTCCATCTTATCGTCATACAGGTCCTTTGTGGGGTACTGCATAGCAAAAGACGACTCTATCAGCTCCCAGTCATCAAGGATATCATACCAGCGGTCTACTTTTTTTCTTCCGGCGTTTCCTCGTCCTCGAAATCTACTTCTGTATCTCCGATAGCCGCCATGATAACAGCCATGATATCGTTTGTAGCTGCCATCGTCATATTGCTCTCGTTGATGTAATCCAGAGCTTCCTTGCCGAGTGCAATCTGTATGATCTTATCAATCATTTTAATGTCAGATTCAAGGTCGTCTTCCGTCTTTTTCTGGGCTTTCTTGACCTCGGACATAATCAGCAGCACGTTTGTTTTAGACGTGTTTATAGGATACTTGTGCTCTGCGTCGATTTCAACTACAGGCCTCTCGTTGCGATTTCTGAGGCGGTCTACAACATCATATCTACGTCCCATCTTAAGCGCCTCCTTCTGGTGTTGCTGGCGCCGGCACAAAAGTCGGTTTTCCATCGAATATGATATCAAGTTCCAACGCAGCGACATTTGTGCTATCGCCGCCTGGTGCAGCTTTAACATCCAGCACACAATTACCAGTGATGCTAGAGCCATCCGGGAATTCAATAGAATACTTAGTGCTACAATCAAGACCGTCCTTCCACAGTACAGTATAAACATAATCGTTCCCCTTATCTCCTACGCTTCTTTTACCTTTCAGGGATACAGTAACTGCTTTGGCAGTTGCCAGGGCTCTGCCCCATCCTCCCTGGTCCATCGGGCTCCATTTTTCCACATTGCTTTCAATGGATAGGGAGAATGACTCCATATCCTTAATGGATGCCATATCATCTTCTGAGCTCGCAAGTCCTTTCGTCCCAATACTAAAAACAATGTCAAATACCGGATAGACACCGGTCGTTACTTTCGCCATAAATTACTCCTTTCGCTCGTATGTGAGCCATGTTTCAATTACATATTCATAGATGCCCTCTCCGTCCGTTCCAACGGAAATCGGCTCGTCGCTCCTCATATCACATTTAATAACTCGGTAATCACCAATTTTCGGCTGCTGTCCGTAAAAAAGAGCATGCATGCTTTGTGCTACACGCTCAGTTTCATCCGGGTTTTTATTCCAATGCACTACGATAGATACTCCCTTGACGGCTGTTGTGGTGCTTTGTAGGCCGCCTATAGCTAACATGCTGCGGTTGCTCGTTAGATTGCGCACACAGACCGTTTTTTCCTTAGATACGTCATAAGTACCTATCTTCCAGATATCCGCTGAGACCTGTGATTTGAGCCAGTCCTTGACGTCTTTTAAGGTCATCATGTGATAAGCCCTCCACTTTCTTGCTTTAAAAACTCAGCAAATGTTTTTTGTACCCACTGTAATCCATCTCCATCAAAATAGTAATCCATCCAATGGTCCTGCGCATCGTGATTTTTTGTCCGCTGGAAGGTAACAGGCTGATGCTCTTTACCGTTTTTATCAACAAACGGTAGATTATAATACAACCTGCGTGCATAAGGTGTATCAAAGACAATTGCTGCAACTAGCTTTGTACTTATGTGTCCTTTATCAACAAACCCGCTCCGCTCCAAGTCTCCAATATCTTTTGGTACAACAGCGCGGCTCACAATATCCGAGCGCATAGACTCCGCAGTCAGCTCTAAAGCGCGTTCTTTGGCCTTATTCAGCTGTGCTATAGCCCTATGGTTGATATTCACCTTTACGCTTTTAACATTCATAATAGATCAATCTCCGTACTGTAGATAACGCCTAGCAGTTTTGGCTTTCGCACAGCGTATATCTGCTTGCGCTCCGCACCAATCTGTACAAAGCCCTGGAAAGCTATCTTGCCCTCCAAGGCTTGTACATCGCCATGTATGATAAGCATACCACTGAGGGATATCTGCTTACTGTCTTTACCGTATACAATCTTTGACTTTTCGTCGTAGATCGCCAATCCATCATAGATAACAGTCTCGATGGGCCCCTGGTCCTCTGTGTCCTGCTCCTGATATATGACAACGTGTGTCGTAGCCTCGTGGGAGGGAAAAGGGAAAGGGCTCGCAATTACAACACCAGGCATCTGAGCCCTGTATCCTCTAAGAGGTTGATTATCTCTTGCGTAGTGCTGATACCGCCGTAGGTTACGTTGGCCATCTCGACTTTTGTGCTGCCTGCGTTATAGCCTTTTAGCGGACTATTGATATACGGACCATACTGCTTGATATAATCAGCCTGTAGGCAGACAGCACGGCTTATGAGCTCTTGCTGATAGGGTGATAGATTATCATACCCTTTGCCCTTGATGCGTCCAAAGCAGAGGTGGTCGATGCTGTACTCCGCATCTTTTAAGGCCTTGGGTAGCTCATCTTGTGATATGAGGTTACCGCTGTAATCAGCGGTGTAGTATTCAGGTGTTGCATACATGCTATTCACCTGCTTTCTTTTGTTCCTTTTCATACTCCTTGATTCTTTTCTTTAACTGTTGATTTTCTTTTTCCAAAGCAGCATATTCACTATATGCGATTTTCTTCTTTGGAGAGTATTCCAGCAGTTTTCCATCCTCCCCATAGATATCGTATCCTTCTTCAAGGTATGCATGCTTCTGCTCTTCGGCAATGGTGTACTCTTTATTGTCTTTTAATGCTTTCATGCTTATCCCTCCGCTTCTGCATTGATGATACATCCCTGTTCCAGCAGATCATCCAGCAATGCGAATGTTCCGTTGAAACGTCTGTTCTGATAAAGGTATTTGTCCGCAGTGCGGCTGTCATGACCTGGTGTAAATGCCTTGATATAAGAGTATTTGACGCGGGATACCTGTGCCTCAGGGTCAATCATGATGTAATTGATTTGTTTTCCTGCACTTGCTACCTGGAAGCCTTCTGTGAAGTCAAAAGCAGTCTTTAAGCGGCTTGCCGGCGCAGTCTTAATAGTGCTGATATCATCCAATGAGCGTACACGACGATCAATATTCTTCGCGCTACCAGATACCTCCAAGGTACGCTGGATGCCTTCTGCGTTTTTCAGTTTAGTTTTAAATGCAGGTGTACAGTACATGATAACACGTTCTAAAGGTACTCCTGCTTCTTCCATTGCTTCGATATTTGCGTCAAAATCAGAAAGGATATTTGCGGTTGTGATCGCTGTATTACTGATTTTTGCACCAACACGTTTTGCCTCTGTGTAGAGCTTAGAGAAGGTGTAACAATCTAATTCAGGAATAGCCTGCGTCTTCTCAAAACGTGATTGAATGTTTGCTAAGGAAACAATCTGATTCGTTTCGTCAACATCCATAGGGTCAATCGCGAATTCGATATCGCGATCATGGTCTAATGTCTTTGTTTCAAAGTCGTTACCATAAGAACCTGTGTTAAATGATAACGTCTTACGATTGTGATCTTTATAACCGGATACTGTGATTTTTGGTAATCGGATATCTTTTGTATTGATAATCTGAATGTCCTGATTTGTATTATACAACTCATTAGACATTAGCAAGTGCCCGTACATTTCAATGATACGTGGCCAAAATTGCGTTACATAATTTAATTCTGCCATTTATATAGCCCTCCTATTTTTTCTTAACTCCGAAAATATTGTCAAGTTGATCATCGACACCATTTCCGCCTGCAGTGCCTTGATTCCCTCCACCAATCTGCTGGAATCCTCCTGCTTGTGTAGTGGACTTGAAATCAGGGAATGCCTTTAAAACTGTTTCAATGGCCGTTTTGATGTTGTCATCGTTCAGCGTACCATCTTCTTTTGTTGCGTTTGCACGGTCTACAAGCTTACTTAAAAATGGTACTTTTTCAGCCTGCACTCCTAGCGTCCCTGCTAATTCTGCAACTTTCGCATCAATCTGTGAGTTCAGGATTTGTGCTTTCAGTTGTGCATTTTCCTGCTGCATAGCCTGGATACGTTGTGCTTCTTCCTGCTGTTTAGTTGCCTGCGCCTGCTTATATTGATTCATTGCTTCACTGGCCTGTTCTGGTGTCAATCCCTGCTGCTTAAAATATCCTTGTAGCACCTTGTCTTCTGTTCCAGCTGAACGTTTTGAAACAACTTCCGCGAGCTTGTCGTAATCAATCTGTTGAGTAGCGGTTCCTTGTGCTCCTGCTTGTGCACCAGCATTGTCACCTTCTCCGCTGCTTCCATCTTCTGCAAAAAGCTGAATATTCAACGGATATCTTAGGTAATTTCTCATTTTTAATTTCCTCCTGTTTATTCGGGTGTGCTCCCCTATCCTTTCGGACATGCACCTTTTAAAGCCTTGTCATGGTTGGGCATAAAAAAGCGAACTATTTACGTCCGCCTTTACCTTTCTTTTTACAAGACATGTTAATCACCTCCTTAACTCTATACCGTCCTTTACTTCAATTGCTTACCAAAATACGGTAGTTTGCGCTTGGGTGGGTCTTTCACGTGCCTTACCTCTCTTTCCGTTCTTCCGCAAAAAATGCAGGTACGCTTTATTTTCAACGTCCTGTACATCAATCTTTTATCACAATACTGGTCTTCTACTATCTCACAATAGCTATGTCTGCACATGACTTTTACCAGCTTCTTTTATTTTCTTGTGATAGTGTGCTTGCATGCGGTATAAATCATCACTTTCATCATCATGTGTTTTATAATACTCATCGATCTTATAATCAAGTTCCTGCATGATCTTTTGTTGCTCCTTATTTGCCTTTTCCACGATTTCCCTCCACTAAAAAAGCACCCAATTTATGAGTGCTTAATAACTACTTGATTTTCCATCCATCAACTGGATTGTAAGTTCTGTCACTTAACTCTACCCTGAAAGACGTTCTCAATGCTTCTTCACATTCCTTTTGATACATTTCAAATATTTTTTTCTGTTCTAATGTAGCTGAATCGTTTATTTTCTCGCCGACAAAATTACCATTATTGTCATACACGTCTTCAATCAGATCAATAATTTCTAAAGGTGGTGCAAAAAGCATTTCACTTCAACCTCTCTTTCAGCAGTTCCATAAAGATAAATTTTGCTTCTGTATCTGAATAATCAGAGAACGCTTCTGCAAAAAATTCCCCATTATTAGTCATGGATTTGGTTTTGGCATATGAGCTAAAATATCTCGCAACATTTTCATCTGTATCAGTAACACCCAATCTTTCTAATGTTTCGGCCCTTAATTCTGTTGCAAAATCATTTCTTTCCAAGTCGTTTATGAGTTTTTGCAATGGTTCATCACTGTATGGCTTACCGTATTCAAGATGATTCTTTCGCACATAATAATCATAATTGAGAACATGCCCCATTTCATGCTTTATTATCCCTTCAATGCCTGGCTTCTTAGTCCATTTGTACTGTCCGTACATTTTTTCAGTCAATGATTTAGCATTTTCAGGAGTAAGGTTTTTATTGATGCCTAAAGACAAACTAATTCCTTTGTTCTGAATGTCTATTTCTGCTTTAGCCGTTCCATCCTCTATGAGGTGTACGTTTTTTATGATTCCTTGCAAGCTTGGATATTCTTTATAAATCTTAGCCAGCGCCTTATCCACTTCCAGTATAGTACGTTCATCAATTTCTTTCAACGTCGAATCATCGAAGTTTTCAAGTGTTGAGGATAGAGTATGTTTATTCCCATGCACTTTCTCCTTCCGCTGATTTCTTTTAAACTCAGAATGCGCCTCCAGAAAGTCTCCAAGGTTCTTCTGAGCCTGCCTCAGATTAGCCTTTGCCTCTTTCTGGTCTTCATCCTCCACAGTTCCAGCAAGTATCCTTTTACGCGTTCTTATCTCACGTTCCAATTTACGCTGGTGCTGCTCATTGTTGTAATTTTCTAGGGCTATTTTTTGGTCTTGCGGTTTTGGTAGCCTTGTCACGCCCTCAAAGTACGTAGCAAGCGTGTGCCTGCAATTTGGGTGCAGAAGTCCTGCCTTAATAGCATCGGACAGCAACTTATACTTCTCTTTGTATTTTGCAATGTATTCATCATTGGGATGGCTAAAAACATCATCAATGAGTATTTGTCCCTGCCAAGGCAAACAAAGCTTACAGGCGTTCGCATGGGCTGATACAAAGACCAGATGCACACCTAACTCGTCACGCTTGCTGCCCTCACCGAGTAATGTTGCTCTATGGCTCGCTGTGCGCAATGCCATTTCCGCATAGTCTGCAATATTCACGTATCTTATAATCTCGCCGTTTTTATCTTTATAGGCTATACAGTTAACGCCCTTGGCAAGAAAATCCTCTGTAGCCTTATCGATTGCCTTACCAAGTGATATAGCCCCGCTGGACAGCTGAAACTCAGTCTTAAAGATTGTTTGACGGTACACGTCATCCATCTTGCGATATACAGCTTGTTGCACGTCCTCAAAGTCATTTTTTGTTGATTTGATAAGTGCGTCGAGCTTCTTCCGGTTCGTACCGAAAAATTGACTTTCCTGAGGAGGTTCTTTGCCGGGAAGCCCGGTATTGACCCCATCCTGCGGCAGTTTGAAATCAGCTTTACGCACACCGACACTAAAGTGATTGCGCAGGACCTGCTCGATTGCCTGTGTGATACGCTTTCGAAATCGGTATATGACGCTGGTTGTCTCTTTGCGGTATTCCTGCAGATTACGAAGCTTGGCCTTTTGCCACATTTCCCAGCTAAAACCCCGCTCCCGTTCCTCTACCTTATGGTTGATAAAGTTTCGACGCAGGGATGCCATCAGTTCCAGCTCCATTTCCGCAAATATATCTCTCAGAGCATATGGGTCCTTTTCTTTCTTTGCCATTATTCATCCTGCGGATAATCGTCTGGCGTTGGAGTCGCACCGCCTAAATCGTCAAACTCTGATATAACAGGCTCTTGTGTTTCCATGACGCCGTTCTCAATACGTAGCCGCTTTATTTCTTCCGCTTTCCATTCCTCATCTTTACTATCACCATACATTTCATCCACTGATGCCTCAACCGACATAATGACTTTACCCGGTCTTGCCTTGGCAACGGTTTCCACAGTCGCTTCAAACGATGGACTTGCGTATTCCCCGAAATTAACTGTAACATCGACATCGTTACCACTCGAATTTTTTGTGTAAGTATCAAAAGCCTTGATAACGCAGTTTATTACCTCAGGAAGTGTTTTTTGTATCGCTTCAATGATGATATTTCTTGTATACAACGTGGTTTTTTCTTTTTCTCTCTGTGCTTCCGCATTATCCATCTTTTTTGTATCAATACCTAATGTAGATGGTGATATAACTCCCTGCAGACAAAGGTCTAGGAAAGAAATATAAGATTGTAGATAATTCTCAGAAGGGATGACAGGTTGCGTGACATTGATTTGATTTTCACCTTTTTCCTTCATGTTGCCTTCTATCATCAGGAATCTATCATCATATTGATTGAATTGTAGCATCTGCCCTGTTTCTGGATCACGAGGAATAAGCGCCTCCGGAATATATTGCTTTGTCCTGGCGGCTCTTACAGCATCTACCCACTGGCTGATAATCTCATCCAGCCCGTCAAAGGATGATGTTTTCTTATCAAAAATACTTTCTCCGCGATTCTCCCACTTTGTGCTATCCTTAATCTTGAACGGTACAGCCATCGCAAATCGACCGTAGATTTCATTTTCACCTTTTTCATCCGGAAGTTTATAGCCAGCGAAGGCAACATCAATAATGTTAGCTGTTTGAGGGATCGTTGATAATGGCAAAGGATCATCCATGCCCCATTCTGTTAATACATTTTTGATGTACCCCTTGCCGTAGTGCTCGTAATGAACATAACGCTTGTGTGCGTGCTTATATTCTGTCTTGAATACACATTCCACAAAACGGCCACGTTCATAGACGATTTCCACCTTATCCCCAGGAACAAACTCTATAATTGGATATTGTGTAAGCTTCTTATCAAATGAGATTTTAAAAGCGCCGTCACCAATGAACAGCGCTTCTTTAATTGCCTTACGTAAAACCTCATTGAAATTGTTATCTTTGCTGATGTTATCCCAATCTATTTGCCGCGCCTCGACCTCGATGCCATTTAAATCGCGTATTACGATATCAGTAAGGACCTGCACCATCAACGAAGGAAGACCTGAATGAATCTTGCGTATCTTTATACGGGGGCTTGCTGCCCAGAAGTATGAATTGTCGCGCTCTAGTTGTTTGTAAAACTCATCAAGTTCTTCTGGATCGCCTCGCATCCATATACGATTTTTTATCGCATTAGACTCAAAGTTAAATGTTTCATTCAGATAATAAATGTTTTTCTGCGCAGGTGTGATATCGAGCCATGCTCTTATCACGTTCTTTGCTTTATTAAATAGTTTCATCGTCCACCTCCTATGGATCGGATGTCTTGATATACTGCACAAATGGCAGCCATCCATACTGACCAGCATTGATTGTATGGTCATTTCTGTCTTCTGGCTCGTATTTGTCTTCCTGCCAACTGTAAACCTCCAGCTCTCTGATGTGATGTATGCAGTCATCAACAACTAGATAATCGCCATGAAATATCCATCCCTGCTGCATATGGATACGGTCAATGATGGTTGTTTCCTTCCATGCATCATCAAATGTATAAATACATGGGTGTGTCCTCTTGTATTTATATAGCTCCGTCAGTGTTGCCTGATCAGCGCAGTCAATAAATGCATGTTTAGCGAAGCCCCACGCCTTTCTATTTCGCTCTAAAAAATCCATTAACCTATTAACAACATCACTTGGTGCGAGTGGTGTATTTAGATCCGCATTGTTGTATACTTCCTCATTCAGTATAATGACCTTGCCGCATGTTGTAATGCCAATAAACAATAAAGCAATGGTATCCGGACTATTTGCTGAGTACGATGTATCAACGCCAACAGTAAAATACCGATACGTATATTTCTTCGCATCGGCTTTTGATATGACATTTTTACTTCTACTGAAATTCGGAAATACAAGCCCTGTGGCTCTGCCACGCAGTCCCAATATTTTATTCTTGTACATCTTAGTTCCGGGTGCTACCGCTTTTTTCTTACGCTCAATGGCTTCCTGCGACAATGCGGCATTATCGTTGAAGTTGAAATACCAGTGTACCCACCCTTTTTCTGCAGGCTGATTCAGCATATACAATAATTCCTCTGGATAATCTTTTCTGTATTTTTTCAGAGGTCGTGACCTGTTAAGAAACTCATCATATACAGGAAGAGAAGGATCATCAGGGTTTGAAGTCGTCATCATGTAAACACAGCGGTGGGATATCTCACGCAAAAACTCCATATCAGCAATGTTTACCTCATCAACATACACACATCCTACTTGACCACCAAGCACTTTCTGCCACCGCTTTTTATTGTCATATCCACATATGTAAATGATCTTAGTGCCTTTGTTTGTTTGATACTCAATATGAGGCAATCTGATTTTACGTTTACCGGATGGATAGTACTCTGCTACTCCGTCGAATTGATCGAGCAGCATCCGCTCTCCATTTATGACGTTTTTTTCCACTGTACCTAGATCAGCACCAGCGATAACATGAAACCTTATGCCGCTATTTGCAACCTTACACATGAATTTGAAAATGCCGACGGTTGTTTTACCACAGGCTGTAACACCTTCCAGAAATTCTCGCTCAGTGTCTAAGCGAAGGAAATCCTTGAACTTAGGCGATAGTAATAACATTGGTTGTGTCATACGTCATCATCTCCAAGTGGTTGCATTTGATCTACAATACCAGTGATAGCATCCATTTTGTTCTGTACGCTCTCATCAGGAATATCATTGCTATCTGCTTTCAACTTATCCGTCTGTGCTCTTAACTGCTCAATCTGCGCTTTCTGTAAGTCCGTAGCTTCGCTATAATGCTTATCCAGCCATTTTAGCGCAAACTCTTTGCTGACAAGTTTTATAGAGCAGCCGTCCTTGCCTTGTTTCACCTCTTGGATAAGTGTGCCGTCTACTTCTGAGCTGTCAAGGAAATCAACATAGTTATATTCCAAACCTGTTTTCTCGTTTATCCGTCTGCCAAATGAAAGAAAGTCTGTTGCATCTGAATAAGCAATATCCATCATTTTCTGGAAGAAATCCTCAGCTGTGTACATGGCCTGCTTTATCTTAGCGTCCTTGATTGCTTGAATATGCTCTTGTATCTTAGTATTTCTCAGTAGCATGCTTCCGTTTGTCATCGCTGTTGTATAATCACAATCATACACCTTGCGGTATGCTTTTGTCGCATTAAACCATCTTACATAATATAGACAAAAAAGGCGCTGTCTCTCGGTCAGCTCCTCATTGTTCAGTGTTTCTATTTCTTCCGGCAGCAGCTCTGTTTTAGGAGGTTTCTTTATGCCATTGTTCTGTTTAGGAGCGTTCCCTTTCGCAATGGGAGCGTTCCCTTTCAATTCCTCATCCCATTTATCAAGAGATTTCCACTTTCTGATGTCTGAATCTCTCTTACTTACAGCTTTAGCAATATCCTTTAGCAGCATCTTACCTTTGCTATCAAGATACATCCGCTTAGCTTCGTCTCTGCTGGGACTTCTTTGTCTTGGCATAGATTAACCTCCTTTCGTTATAATTCCACTTCAGTTGACTTTATTTCATCGATATAGCGTGATTCAATTACATTCTTGTTTATCACGCTTTCGTATGCTGCCATTATCTTTGGCATCTGTATTGCCATCCAGTCTATCATTTCCTCATTCGCGGCCCACGCCTCATGTGCAGCACTGCTCTGGTCCATGCCGGATTCAAACAAAAATGCATGTATCAGCTCGTGTCTCAATACATGCCTCTGCATTTCTTTCAGATTATCTGTTTTATATTCCGCAGGAATGTCTTCTTGCTCACTTATGCGGATCTCCTTGGTATAGAAATCTGTTTCTCCTCCTCTACCATCAAGGGAAGGAACATATTTGATTCTATATACTGTACCTAATACATTTACCTTCATTTTCTTTTTCTCCTATATTCCCAGTGTCTGCTTGCATCAAATCCTGCTGTGTTTTCAGTTCGCCTGCGTGTATTTTCTTTATCCAACGCCTTACGTTCTGCCTTGTACCATTCGCACGTCCCGTGGCATCCTGGATGGCGTTTAGGGCAGTCTTTACACACTGTGATCATCCTCTAGTACCTCGTATGTCTTTTTAAAGATATCTGGCTTGCATGGATATAGTTCACCTCTTAAGCCTCTTATGATGTAATCTCCAGCTCTGGCTATCATCGTTCCTTCAAGCGTCTTTATTTCACACCATGCTGGATTGTGATGGAATTTTCCGAAATCATGCGTAATGACTTTGTTTTCTGATACTGCATCCCAGAACCAAACTTCACCTACAAGACCTCTCTCATTAAGCTGGAACGCTTCTACTACAACTGGTTTCTTTCTTACTTTCATGTATATCATTCCTTTCTGGGTAAAATAAAAGCACCTCATTGGGCGCTAATCATTCTGTATTTCAAATACCTTGATAATATTTCTACTGATTATCTCAGAAGATTCACCACTTTCAAAGCTTCTGATTTTATATCTCACTACCATTTTCACATATAATTTTGTATTACTCAAAAAGGGGATTTCGTCATCATGTACCTTATCAAGGAACTCCTGATCACTAATGATACAAGATATCCTCTTGCCATTTAGAGTCAGCCCCCATTGCGACTTACCGTTTAAATCTGGTTTATTCACTTTAACCCATGTTATAACTTCATTTTCCTCTATCCCTTTATTAAATTTATCAACATCTTGAGGTATTGATAAATAAGATAGATTTTCTCTATTTAAATCCAAACAATCTTTCTTTCCTTTTTCATCAACAAATTCATAAGAAAGGCCCGTTCTATCATTATCGTTTAAAACTGTTTTTGCTGTAGTAGCCATTCCTTTTTCAATATCGTTATTGTAAATATTTACGGTCATTGTATTAGCATAATAAATATCGCCGTATTTATTTTCTATTTTAGTTACATCATCACTCTTGACGATATCTTTAGGAGGATTGCCTTTTAGAAACTTTCTTATCTCTAACACTTCTTTAAACGCTTTTATGACAGTCGGCACCATAGGCATAATTGTTGGAGCAATTTCCATTATTTGTTCAATGTCTATTACAAAGCTCCCTTTTTGTATATTCAAAACTTTAAACTTGCAAAAATCATTCTCGCTTATGAGATTGTTAGATAAATTCTTCAATGTATCAACTGTGGCGTTTAACGATACAGACAATGTTTCTAAATCAATATCATTCTCCCCACCAAACCGCATAACAAGTTTTTCAGATATCATGATAAAATCCCCTTTAAATTTGCTTTTTCTTAAGTACATTTTATCACACATCCTTTCACTTTTGAATTATAAACTATATTATTACATTATCTATGTAACAAAACTAAATTAAAAGCGCCCTTTTCAGACGCTTTACGCTGGTAAGTCCGCTTAGGATTCCTTACCGCTTTTTCTTTTGGTTATTCCGCCACCAGGGCAACCAATATATCTAACAGGTGTTCTCAACAATATGAGGTATATCCCTGCTTTGATATCAATTTATAGCGCCTTTTTTTATGTCTCCCTACATGAGTGCGCTATCTCATCATTGGCCAACTCGTTTCCTGCTGGTTTGCCAAGCTCATTTCGTCAGCCCAGGCCCTTAAAACGCTTGCTTCGTAATTTGCATTGAGGGTGTTTTGAAGCAAGGAAGCATTTACCCTAATCTACAGACGATACATGGATGGGGGGATCGTCTGTAGATTACGGCAGGCATCTTAGGATGCCGCGTAAGTAAACCGTAAGAGGAAAGTGAAGCACAAGGAAGAGAATCACGCCTCATCCCCCGTACTTCCACGCTATCATTATATCATGTCAAGCCTATCCTAAGACGGTACACTTTTACAAAATATTGCTATTTCTTGTGTATATACGGTTGATAGCTCGCTTTGTATATTTGTTCACTGTATCTACTGAGAATCCGGTTTCACGCGCCGCTTCACGTAAGTTGTCACATTGATACTTCATCACATATACCGAAATCACCTTGCATTGCGATTCGGTTAAGCAATCCATCCAATTTCTGATTTTTTCCATACGTTGATACAATGGCTCCTGCTCCATAGCGATGGCACTTTCATTCATGGCTGCTTGATGTTGGATACCATCTTTGCTACACTGCCCTTCTGGAGCTCGTACAATGCTGCCGCCAGGCGACTTATGGTATAGGAAATATTTTTTATCAAGTAATTCATACCACCTTGATTTTAAAAGGTAGTAACTCATGAGCTCTCCCTTTATGTATTTTTTCATACGCTTCTCTTTATCGAATTCAAACTCTTCCTCCTCCCATATCATTTGATTTTCCACCTGCCTGCTTCCAGATTGTCATACAGCCCTCTTACTGTGCCGTCGTACATCATTCTGCCGGTGCTAAGTTTGCGATACGCTTTAGCCTCTCTCTTGTTGTGATCAACTTTGTAATAGCCTTCAAGTCCGACAATTTCAAAATATTTGTCTTTGCCGATATCTTTAAACTTCATTCAGTCACCCCTTTCGTTCAAAACGCAGATAAGCATAAATGATAAATACAGCAGGATGCACAATGATAGATCAACCATATTTCCTTTTCAGCTCCTTTTCTGCGTTTCTCCATTTTTTTATTGCCATCCGGATAATAAACCACAACCGGCTGTTTGTATGTATACGGCCGTCTATGCTATTGTATTTTTTCATTTGTTACATCACCTTCCGCTTCTCAGCATACAAAATAATAATTCTGTAATAGATTTTTTCCGGTGTTCAGGATATGCATCTTTGATTTTATGCAATCTCCAATCGTTACTTTCACCTTTAAATTGAGTCGGATTCTCAAACTCCCTGTAGATATCTTCATTTTTTCTTCCTAACGTAGACGGTACTGGAACTAGCACTCCGATATCATGCGGTATGTCATGAATGACTTTCTTGTATAATTCCATCGGCATCACCAGATAGTTTTCTTCTCCTATGTAATTTTGCCCATGCCCACTTTTAAAGTCGCCTAAGCAGCTTTTTACCTCGTAGCAGATAAAGATGCCTTTTTCTAAGCCGCTGATACTCATTTGGTTTGGCGGAACAAATTGCATATAGTCTACTCTGCACGCATCTTTCGTGCCGTAATCAACGGTAACCTCACTGGCATAGTATTTACCGACACCGGTAAACCTTTGCTGATAAAGGATATCGCCTAACAGTATAGTAATCTCCTTGCGCGTCATCGTTTACCTCCTAATCACTGAATACATCGTTATAATCGAAATCCTCATAATATCCGATAAGCTGGTCTTCCATTACAAATTTATTGTCTGTGTCCACCTTATGAATATCTCGGATAATCTTTACAAACTCATCATTGTTCCAGCTAAATCCTCGGCCGCCATACTTATAAAGCCTTTTAAGTGATGACACTGGATAAAATGAATTAACATAATGCAGCTCCCGCTTTGACAGAGCTTCCCATGTTTCCTGCGTGGTTATATACTCTCTGGTTGCCAGATCATATGCAATCTTACAATGCTGGAAATCAAACGTTTTATCCATCATTTCCTGCGCGTCACCATAAAATCGTAAGATAAATTGATAAACCATATCATTTCTTTTTAAAGCGATACTTTTGTTTCCTAGGAAATCTTTATCATTTACTTCAAAATGATTTCTCTCTAAAAGCACATAATCATATCCATTGTCAAACATCCATCGTTGCTTCTGAAATAATGGTTCTGGTATTTCTATCCATCCGGCGTAATCTTCAATGAGGTAGATAACATTATCTTTTCTTTTGTCTGATGAAATTTTAATCTTAAGTTCATCAAAACATTTATCGTCTCCAACCTCGATTACTTTACCGGTGAGCAGGTTGTCGTACATGAGTAAAGCCTGCCACTCATTTGATGTTTTAGTGATGTATTTATCATCACCTGCCTGCTCGATAAATAAATCTCTTGCATCCTTAGTCTTAAAATAGATATCCACATCATGGATAGGTTGGCGTGTGGCATTACTCACACACGCCCCGCCTGCTATATAACAATTATCCATAATCCACTGATTGTTGATAGTATCACTGATGTTTAAATCTTTTATCAATAGCTGCATCTTACACCCTCCTTAAAATGGTAGATCATCACTGGCGATATCCAGTGTGCTGCTGCTTGTAAAGCCATCGGAATAGGACTGGTCGTTGTCACTCTGGTAGCCCTGATTGCTTCCATGATCATAATCAGGTACATAGGCATTGCTGTTCGCATTGCTTGCAGCTGCGCTTTTGCTTTCCAGAAACTGTACGCTGTCTGCAACAACTTCTGTAACATAAACACGTTTCCCACTCTGATCATCATAGCTGCGTGTCTGGATTCTTCCTTCCACGCCAACCAGTGAGCCTTTATGTGTATACTGCTGCACGATATCAGCTGTTTTATTCCAGGCAACCGTGTTGATGAAATCAGCATCCGGCTGTCCCTCCTGCTTGAAACGGCGGGTGCAGGCCAATGTAAAGCTTGTGACACTGGCTCCGTTTGCAGTCTTACGCAGCACTGGGTCTTTTGTAAGCCTGCCGACTAATACCACTCTGTTCATTCTTCTTCACTCTCCTTCATGAATACAAACCAATAAGTCTTATTCCCTCTACCTTTATCTCCAAATATCGGTATAGTATCTAATACTTCAAACAATTCTTTTTGCTTTATATCTGTTTCATTCCATTTGAATACCAACGTTCCATATGGTTTAAGCACCCTCATACATTCATCAAATACCTGTTTCAAGTATGGTTTCCATTCTGGCGGTAATTTTCCATATTTCTTTGCCAACCATGAATTATCTCCAACCTTTACTAAATGCGGCGGATCAAACACAACCATGTCATAGGTGTTATCCGGTACAGGCAGGTGTCTGAAATCCCACTGAGTATCTGGATGTATCTTAAGCATTCTTCCATCACAAAGCGGTTCCTCTAACTTTCTGAGGTCATTAAAATGCACAAGAGGATTATTTTTATTAAAATAAAACATTTTACTTCCGCAGCAAACGTCTAATATCCTTTTCATCATTTTTCTTCTCCTTCATATAACTCTCTTATCGCTTTCTTTACTTCATCTAGTGCCACATAATCTTTATCATTAACAGTGACAAGGACATTTTCCAGACCGCACTTTTTGAGTATATCCTCAATTTTTACTACGGCGTGACCTGCTATTACTGACTGTTTCATCGCTATATCTCCAGCGCCAGATTAACATCCGAGAGCATCAACTTTTTTGACTTATTGTAAAACTCTTTTTTTATCTCAAACCCATAACAACTGCGGTTTAATTCTGCGCACGATCTTAACGTTGACCCGCTGCCTGCTACCGGATCAATCACCACATCACCGATATCAGTGTAAATCTGGATGAGTTGTTTTAATAAAGGGATTGGTTTTTGTGTTGGATGTATTTTAGGATAATTACCGCCTCTATCCCACTCAAACCAATCCAGTATCATCCTTCCGTTGTTGTTAAACTTTGGCAGCTTATCACGGTACAGTACAATCGCTGTCTCTGTCGCTCCGCACACACGCATGTTGGCCTTTAGCACCTGAGATGATGTTTTTTTTATGAAAAATAACGGTTGTGCGTGTTTAAATCCAAATCCTTTTGCGTACTCCCTTATCTCATTAAGCTGCTGCCAAGAACAGAAAATAATCATGCAAGGTGCCTTCCCAGTTTCCTTAGGCTCTTTTTTCAATAATCGTACACAGAACTGGAAGAAATTATAAATCTTGAAATCATCATCTGTATCAAAGAACGTTTTCCCTGCCTTGCTGCTCTCGCCGTTTTTGTTATCGCCGTCAATATACCAGTCTGATCGCGAACCATATGCATTTGTCCCAATGTTGTATGGAATATCGGCTATAATAAGCTGCGCTCTTGGTATCTGGTATCGTTTGGCATTTTCAAAATGGTCGTTATATAATTCAATTTTCAATTCTTACACCTCTCTCTAAAAAAGCTGTAACTGTGTTTTATTCATTTTAATTCGATCTTTTGCTGTATTGAAAATACTTTCTTCTGATTCTATTCCTATGTATTTACGATTTGTGTTCTGCGCTGCGATGCAAGTAGATCCAGATCCCATACAATTATCAAGCACAATATCGTAATCATTTGTATAGGTCCGGATAAGGTATTCGAGTAAAGCTATAGGCTTCTGTGTAGGATGTAATGAGCATTTCTGCGTATCTGCCGAGAATACCTGTATACTGCGTGGGTAGCGTGCAGCGGAATCATAGATATAATCTTCATCTGCTTGTCCATACACATCGGTTTGCAACCCTTTACGCCTATAAGATACTTTCCGCTGTCCTGATGTCATCTGTGGATTATATGTACATTGACTTTTATAAAACACACATATCACTTCATGATTTCTTAATGGTTGTTTCTTTGCGTTTAAAAATCCGGTGCCTTTGACTTTATCCCATATCCAGTCATATTTATACATCTGTAAATTACTCAACCTCAGGCGGCTTGAGAACGGCTCTGCGCCAAACAAAACAATAGCTGCATTATCTTTTGCTACTCTGCAGTATTGCTCCCACAACTTATCAAACGGAATAACAACATCCCATTTACATTGTGTCGTACCATAAGGGAGATCGCACAGTATCATATCAATACTTTTGTCTGGAATATCTTTCATTACTTCAAGACAATCCCCATGTTTGATATAGCTTTCCATTTTCCCTCCCTTAAAATAAACTTAATTGCTCATGTAGTGCTCTATTTTTGCAAGTTTACGGTTACTGATGCCCAACTCACCTTGACGTCTTATGATGAAATCCAGGATGTTATCATAGGTTGTCATATTTTTATTAAAAACTTATCTCTCTCCTCCCTCGTACTGCTCGGCTGTCAGCCCTCTCTTTTTCCAATCTAATAAGATACGATCAACATAATCAACACTGTTTTTATCCTGTACCAACATTTCCCTGAATGCATAACGTAATAGCTTATCGTCATACTCCTCTTTCCATTGACAGATTATTTGCAGCTCCCTTTGTGATAATAAGCGGTTAAAGCGTTCTTCATACAGTTCTATGATTGGTGTACCATATAACTTTTGTTGTTCCTGCTCTTTTTCTTCAAGCTGTTTTTCAACATCCGGGAAAGGAGAAACAGGAAGGCTGTTTATATTACTTAAAAGATTATTTTCTTTATTGTATTTATTATCTTTATTATATTGTGGTTGATTGATGGTTATTTGTTGGTTATTTGTTGGTTGCTCATTGGTTGCTTGTTGGTTATCCTGCTGGTTGATTGACTGGTCTTTACTTAGCCTGTTAGGCTGATATTTGTCGTAGTTTACTACACTTATGACCGTTTCCTTGTTGGTTGTTTTTCTGGTTATTTCTTTAGTGTCTACTAGTTTGCCCAATGCTGTTCTAACCTGTTGTTCTGTCAACCCTGTTTCTAAAGATAAATTTTTTCGGGATGTCACGAAACTTCCTCGTTCTATAGTCCTCCCTTTATATTTCTGAGCTCTGTAATTAGCTCTGATCAAACAATGTAGGAACAGTGTTTTCACAGGCACATCCTTGTACCATTCCCATTCAGTGAATTTACGGAATAAATTCACATATGTTCCTAATTCTTCCAATCCTCACCACCTCAATCTGTTAGCTTTCTGTGACAAAAATCTCACATTTGCTGTTGTCTATCTCGATTCGTGTTTCGTCCGTGTGGGCGCCTGCACAGCTTATTTCGATGCATATATCGTACTCTTTAAGCAACTGTTCTGGCACGCATTTCTCTACGAGGATTTTCATATCTTCCCAATTCATTTTATGTCTCCTTTATCTCAATACCCTTTAATTCCGCCATTAGGCGCCGCTTTATCTTATATACGTCTGTAGGGTGACCTTTTGCATCTTCGACCACCAGAGCGCCTGTATCGTCGTTATAGACGAAGTCTGCAATATACTTTAAGGCTCTTCCATGCTTGTTTTTTGGAAAGAGTGTATAAGGCTCCTGCAGGCGGAGGTTTGTTATCTCCCCTGCCTGCTCCAGTAGCCGTAATTCTTGGTAACGTAATGCCTCGTGCTTGCTGTCAAACTTAATTCCGTCTACCTCTGTCTTAACCGCTCCATACTTGCTCTTTTTAGGCCTTTTGGGCGGTGTTTGTGTGGAGGTATACTTTCGTCCGTCTGGATAGTTAATCATCAACCACCGAATTCCTCAAACCGTACAGCTTCCATTTTCTTTTTCACTGCATTCATTTTTGATTCGATACTTTCATAAGCGATTTTAAAGCGTTTTAGGTCGCTTTCTTTCTTGGCTAATAAAACTCTCTTGTCTTTGACAAAATCACTCGCTAACGCTTGGAAATAACTCATAGCAGGCGGCTTCCCGGTATGTGTCTTCTCGTATACATCCCTCTGCTTATAGACCTGCAGGTTTTCTTCGTTGGAAACGTCCGCTTTCATAACATTAACCTCTTCATAAAGACGAGCAATCATTTCCCCGATAAGATATAACTGGTTTGCTAGATTTTCGATATTCCCTGCATATTGACTGGGAGCGCAGGCATCTACTTCATAACTGCTTATGAGTACATCCAGTTGTTCCTTGATTTGTATGTTCTCCCATTCCTTAATTCGGAAGGGATTGAACAGATATAAACGTTCATTCATTTTCTGTACCTCAATTCCAATTCATCCCAATCTGGATAACATTTTTTCAGGTATTCCCTCATCGCGAATTTAAACCTCTTAGTGTGTGTCCCTTGGTCTGCCTGCTGATGGCACTTTACACATCCACAAGCTAGGTTTTGTGGTATTCCCAATCCTCCTGCACCACGAGATATATAGTGGCAGATTTGAGGTGAAGAAAGGTATTTGCCACACCATATGCATCTGCTGCCATCCCGTTCTTTAACAATCTGTCTCACTTTTGAGGATATGTCGCAGGCTTTAGAACGCTTCGATTTCGCCATTGGTGACTACCTTTATCTGTTCGACTTCCGGAGTAACTTCAGTAATCATATTATCTGATGTCACTCCTTTCTTAATGCTTAATCGTACATGTTCTTTTATCGGCGTTATTTTTACAAACTTTTTATGCATCGCAGGGAATTTCTTTTTAAATGCTTTTGTGTCGAATTTTTCAGATTCACCTTCCAGTACCAGCGAAATAGTGATGTTCTCATCCCTGTAACCGGTGATTCCTCTCTTTTTCATTTCTTGCAGAAGCTGATTTCTAAATTCCTTTTCCTGCTCTTCGATAGCTTCCATAGCCTCTTTGAATGCAATAATCTTTCTCTCTGCATCTATAGAAAGGCTGTTATCGGTTTTAAGTAGATTCATCCATTGTCCTCCTGTTCTAAAATGCTTTCATAGGTATCACATAGTTTTTCTATCTGATCTACATTTAACACGCTGATATCCTGTGTAGCGATACCAGCTGCCATCGTTATGAAGTCGTTATTTTCTTTGTTTCGAAAATCATATCCTTTTGCAGTCAGTTCTTTGCGCAATTTACCATACCATTCTGTCGCATCTTCGAGGCGTTCGTCCTTTTTGGGCTTCTGTATTTGCGATTTTCCGTTGATTTCCGATGCATCCCATGCCTCATCAGCATCAATCATCCCTCCGCAATCTTCCACGAAGGTTTCTCTCAGTGCTCTTACGAGCGCAACCTTTTCTACCATAGTTGCGCCTTTCGTAGCCCAGTTACTGTTGAGTTCTCCATTCTTTTTACGCTGCGCAACTTCATCAAATGATACTGTGATTTCCGTAGGATGACTAATATCTTTGCGATACACTTTTGCCCATCCGCCAACGAGCTGTTCATCATTTAAGCGGAATGTTCCTTTCCTGAAATCTATAGAGCCATCAGCAAGTTTCACTATGATGCCCTGCTCTCTTCCATCGTAATTCTGGTTCATGATGGCTCTTTTTAAGATAGCATCTTTTCCGACGACCATTTGTGCAGGCTGATTCCCGAATTTGATTAAATACGCCTCTTTTGTAAATGGATTGAGCTTTCTGACCTTGCACAATTCCGAAAAGAATTTAAACTCCTGAATTGTAATCTCTCCTGCATCACTTCCTGCAATGAAATTCTGCACAATACTTGGAGTAAGTCTGATATTACTTCCTTCAACACTGTATTCAACAACAGCGATTTCGTCTTTATTTTCGTTCATTCTTTTCCTCCTCAAATGGGTCAATTTTCCCATTTATGATGTTTGTTACTTCTGCTAATTTTTTTTGCAATGGATACGTCTGTATCACAAGGGCTAAAATCAATCAAACAACTCTCTAAAGGATCTCCGCCTGTCGCTGAATCCCAACGTGTTACACCAAATCCGATTGGCATACCTTTGTTTATGCTAAGCATTAAATGATAACTAATATTATCCTTAGGTGTGGCGTTTATGATTAAGTTTGCTATCTGTTTTGCCGCTGTCTGAAATATCTTTTCCATCAAAATACCTCCTCAGTAGATCTGATATATCTCTCCACTGCTGTTTCCTTTCTTTCTTCTTCCTCAGCTTCCGCCTGCAGGTCTGCCAGTTCCTCAGCTGCCGGCTCCCACTCTTCGTCATAATGGTCTGGATCCATGTGGTTATAGATGGTTTTCATGATGCTTCTCCAGTAAAACAATCGGGTCACATATAACTCCCATGCACAGCGTGTTGTACATACTGATAACCAGATATATAGTTAATGCTGCATGACCGATTACTATGTATTCCCACATCATTAGTCCTCCAGCTCATCTGCATGTTCTCTCAGCCACACTTCTGCTCTCTGTGCCATGAGGTTAATTTCCCTTGCGCGATGGCGGTTCTCATTTATGTAGTGTTCTACCTCTGACGCTGTTTGCGGTAACCAATATCCTTTATCTGACGATGAGGACATGACCGGTATTCCTTCGCAGCGCAGGTCTTCAATGATTAATCTGTTTGTGCGATCATCCATACCGGTTATTTGTTTTAACATCGGTCTAGAGATTGCGTTATCCTTGCCTTTGCGGAGTATCATTCGTACTTGATTCTTAGCAAAGATATACGGTGTTTCTTTTGACAATTTATCCCTCTTTTCATGATTATGTGTAATAAAGAAAGGGTGGTTTTATGAAATTGATTGCTCAAGTAAATGCATATATTCAATCTTTTGTATCCAAAGTTTTTAACTGATCTATCCGTTCTTTTCTCCAACTTTTTATAAGTACTAAAGCGATATTGTCTAATAACATCCACCAAAATAGTAATTCTTTGATTGCTTCCATTTTAATTCACTCCCTTGCTTTTCCACTTTGTATCACTTATAATAAAGATGAATCTTTTTATAAGGGTTCGTGGTTTAGATGCTCTGTCCGCCAAGACTTGGGAGCATCTTTTTTTATGTGATACTTCTGCCACATAAGGCGCTGCATCCTTTTACAAACGGTAAAATGTTCACAGACGACCTCTGGTTTCCCTATTGTAATTTCTTGAGCAGGACCATTAACATATGACGTGTTTTTGGTTATTGCAGGTTTGATTATTAATACCTGGTATGGACAACCTAAACATTCCTGTAGATACCTCACTTCAACTATTGATTCTGTGTCCACTCCTTCACTTCCTTTCCTGCTTGCGTTTCTTCCGAGGATCAAACACATCCTCACTGTAATATGCCTCATACCATGAGAGAGGTATCCTACGTTCGTCGTAAAGCTTGACTTTTCCGAACTCTTTTTCATATTTCTCACGGCATGTTTGTTTTATCGTACAAGCCATACCATATCCAATCGGATTATCTGGATTTCGCTCATTGTGAATACGCTGAATATCCTTCGCTGTTACAAATCTTGCGATAGGCATAATATCACCCCTTATGTATGCAGAATTTATTCACAAAATAAATCTGTCCTTTTCCCGTTACTTTTGTGGTTCGTGTTGTTCTAACACTTCCGTCTGGATTGTTGACTGTCCGCTCTTTGATTTCAAACAGTCCTCGTTCCATTGCTTTTTGTGTCGGCATATTGTAGTTATCTCCTTTGGTACAGAGATACTCGTTTTCTCGCATCCATGTAAATAACCTGTTTTGCCCGATATCGCATCCATTTTGTTTAATGAGCTTTGCCAACTGTCCTATGAGAATGCTGTCATGACTTGTTGATACTGCATCAGCAAATAATGCCTTAGGCTTCATTTCTTCATTTTCTATACGCAGTGTTTGTAATTCTCTTTGTGACATCTGCAATGCTCGTGCCATGACCTTCTGTGGGCTGTTCCAGTCATTTTCTAGTTGAATGAAATACTGTCTTGCTTGTTTACCTTTTTCGTTACGTTGAATCATAGCGATTTCTTTCGCCATTTCAATAGTAATCTGATAATCAGTGGCTGGGCGTCCGCCTGTACTTTCTTCCAAAAATGGAACAAAGTCTTTTGTTTCCTCAAATCCATATTCGCACATACGTCTGAACCATGTTGTGAAATTACTTTCAATTTCCAAGAATCCATGTAAATCTCTTGCCAGTACCGTTATACGGTCGTTGTCGTGTTGAATCTTTATTAACTCGTGCATAACTTTCCTCCTTTCTAGCACGCTTTTCCATGCGTAGGCGTTCGGCAATTTGCAACTTCTTGTCTTATATGGCCACTGACAAGAACGCCAATATCAAATTCTGAATAGTCATATCCGTTGTCCTGCAAAAATTTAATCAATTCGCACACTCGTTCGTTGCCTTTCCGCTTGGCGATTTCCATATATTCTTTTGCTGTCATTTAATCACCTCCTTTGTGATTGAATAATTGACCTTTCCTGCAAATGTGATAGTATTTATTTACATGGAAAGGGGGTGAAAATGTGAATAACTATCAATTAGAACAATATCTCAATGACTATTATGCGATGTTAAGGAAAATCACAGAACCAATAAGACAACTTGCCGAAAGTTATACGGAACAAATTAAACAAATTCAGCAAGTTGTCTCCGATGCCATTAAACCTTCAATAGATAAAGCGAATGAAGCTCTTCGTGAATATCATGAGAAAATGAAAGAGTTCATTGAATATGCGAAAGCAATATCCATTATGTATAAAGAAGCACCACCTTCTTATGCAATAGAGGAAGAAACAAGCATACCTGAATCTGTGGAACAAGAGAATAGCCCATCTCGTGCTCCACCTGATAAATCATTCACTGAAAAACTTTTGTTTTGGTACATATATCTGACACTTGCACTCATGCCAGTTATTCCGTACTTAGAAAGACTTATAATTGACAGTTACGTGTTCGAGATATTGAAAATTGTATTCAAGTTATTTGGCGTGTATCTTTGATGCATGCCTTTTCTTCACCTCCTTTACATTAACTACGCCATCATAATATCGTACTTAGTCATTTATGTCAAGTTATTTTGTTATTTTTATTGACTAAGTACGATTTAAAGTATATCATAATGACGAGGAGGTGAAAAAAATGAATGGTCGTATAAAATTGATACGAAAAACATTAGGAATTAGTCAAAGAGACTTTGGAAAAAAAATTGGTATAAGCGACACAGCTGTATCAAAATTAGAAAGTGGCGAACGAAATCCGTCAGAGCAGACCTTAAAATCTATTTGTCGAGAATTTAACGTAGATTACTTCTGGCTCACTGAGGGCGCAGATGTCGACATGTTCATGAAATTACCAAATACGCTGATGGAAAAATTATCAGAACGGTATAATCTGAACAAAAAAAGCCAGATGGTTTTAAAAACCTATCTGGAGGCGCCGGATGATGAAAAGGAAGCAATCGAAAATTTTCTTACAACGTTGGCAGAAAATCTGCAAAAAGAAGGCAAGGAGTGATTTTCCTTGTCTTTTTTATTAGTGATTCAATTTTATCCATAGTAGTTCATAATACAATTCTCTCAATACTTTTAACGATTTCACTCCCCTCACCATTTTTACGATATGCCTTATGTAAAAATCTTCTGTTTCCATGATCTTTATCCTCCTATAAAATTGGTAATATTTTCTATAGCTATATTATATCGCAAAAAATATAAAATTGGTAACGCTGCCAATTATTTCTGTAGATGTCCAATAAATTGGACAAATCCCCTATTTAAAGTCAGACTCAAACAAGTCTGTTATTTTTATATGTAACGCCTCCGCTATTTTTTCAAGTTGGTGTATAGTAGGTGATGTTTTTCCGTTTTCGTAGTTGTTTAAGGTGCTTTTAGTAATGCCAGTTAGTTTTGACAAATCGCGCAGAGTCTTCTCTTTTTCTATACGCCGTTCATATATTAGTAATTTCACTATAATATTATATGCAAGTAAGTATTTTGTGATTCGTTTTTAAGTGATATAATATAATAAACAACAGTATGGAGGGAAATGAAAATGAAAAAACTGTTCGCTGTATTTTTTAGCGCAGCAATGCTTTTCAGTATGGGAGGTTGCGCCTCTGAGCCTACGCTAGAGTCAGAATTGGGAAACAAAACGGTAGCTAAAATGATTGAAGACGCCAATAAGCAATTAGCTGATGAAGGCATAAAAGACTTAAAATTCAAATCCTATGATAAATCGTTTGAAAAAGTTGAATATGAAAAGGAAAACTTAAGTATCCTTTATTTTTTAGAGAACGACGGATCAGTAAGTAAAATTAAAGTTAATGATAAAGGGAGCGACGAATATGTAGATGCTGTTAATGCAGTTTTAAAGCTTGAATGCTTAGGTCTTACAGTAAATGATAACAATCAGATCGTCGGTTATTTTAACGCTGGTAAAACAGAAGAAACAAACATTGACGGATACACTGTGAGCATGGATTCTGATTCATTCACTATACACAACAAAACTGAGGAATCTTTATCAAAAGCTATTCCAGTCACAATCGATGAAATTGAACTTGTAGACTTGCGGTTTGAAGAAGATTCCATAGGCACAATATACATGAAAGCGAAGTTTAAGAACAATTCAAAGAAAACTTTAAAAAGCATAAGTTATGCTTACGAGGTTGACGGTGAAAAACAGTATTTAATGTGTTATGACACGCTCCTCCCTGGTGATACAAGTACCGTTGAGGATATGTTTGGTCCTGCATCAAAGAATAAAAAGGATATTAAGCTCTTGAGTGCTGACTTCACATTAAAAGGCGAGAATACTGATGATGACATTTATGTAGAGTATGACGCAAAAACCAAGGAATATAAATGGTTCTAATCATATAAAAACCGCTATGAATCAGCGGTTTTTATATGCCTAGCAGTTGTTTCTTTTTTGTGGAAAACTCCTCATTCGTTATGATCCCTATATCAAGCAATTCTTTAAGCTCCTTAAGTTCATCGTATTTACTTGTTTTAGGCTGTTTTGGCACTGTTTCTGCCTTGTTGGTGTCTTTATTCATAAATTCAATAATCTTTCTGTCAGCGTCTTTAAATAGGTGTGCATATGTTTTTCTGATGGTTTCGACGGTGTCCCCCAATCTCTGTGCTATCTCATAATCAGAGTATTGGTCAGCTTTATTGTTGATCAAGTATGACACATGAGAATGGCGAAAATCATGCACACGTATAAGGCGCAGTGAATTCCCGGCTGCATTTGCAGACTCAACTCCACGAATAAGATTTTTGCGAATCGTCTCGGCTGGAAGCGGTCTATCAAAACCAAATACAAAGCATTCGGCGTTATATCCAAAAAGCCTCTCACAATACGTTTTCTGCTCTATCATAGCAGTTTTTACGATATCTGGCATAATTATAGTACGCATGCTGTTTTGTGTCTTAGGACTTGTAATTTCCCACGCTTTCCCCTTTATTTTGTTTGTCACTGTTTTATAAATTCTAATTGTGTTTTTATCAAAATCTATATCCTTCCATTGTAATGCCTGAGCTTCTCCTTTTCGTGTTCCCATATAATACAAAAAGACATAAAAGCGTTGCATTTCTGGATTTTTTACATAGCGTATAAATATCTCAAATTCGGATGGTTCCCAAAACAACATTTCTTTTTTTACTTCGTCTTTGAATGCCGATCTGCGTACTTTTGTCATAGGATTTATAACGATATAATCCTCATCAACGGCATACTTAAATATTTTGTTTATGGTGTAGTAATACTTCGATACATACGACTTACTGTACTTTTCTTCCAGTCCTTTTATAAATTTTTGTAGGTACTCTTTATTGAATAGATTTATTTTCTTTTTTCCAAAAACTTTATTGCATTTATCTATGATATCCTGGTCTGTCCGGATGGTCACAGCTTTAACGTTGACAGCTTGTGCAAGATATTCTTCTGCCAGCTCAGCAAATGTCTTATTGTATTTTGCCACTTGGATAGCCTGCCATTGTTTTACAAACTCTGTTTCGTATTCTCGCGCTTCGTTAACGTATTTACATCCTCTAGCTAATTTTGTATACCTATAATAAGTTCCGTCTTCTCTTTTAATATTGCCTTGTATGTACCACTTTCCGTTACGTTTAGATACTGACATAATCTATCACCTCTATACGTAATATACATTAAAAAAGAGCGTATTTCAACATATTTTTACGTATATCACTACGTACAGATGTGGTATATCAAAATCAGAGTATTAAAAAAGCCTTTAAACAAAGGCTTTAAAATCTTATTGGTGGAGGTGAGGAGAGTCGAACTCCTGTCCAGAAACAGCCCCACGTACAGACCTCTACAGTTTAGTCCATGAAGATTAAGACATCAGCAGGTCATGAACATCCGCTGATGAATGTGCCTGAAGAATTTTCGTGAATCTGATCTCAGGCAAACCAGATTCCTTAACCCTTGCGTCTTACGCGCACATCCACATGGTCAAGGAAGAAGCATGCAGAGGCGGCTGCGAACCTATATCGGTTATTAAGCAGCGAAAGCCATTCTCTGGTTTCCACCAAAGAGGTTAGCTAATTTAGTTTTTCCGTTTAAATTTAATTGGTTATTACGTAACCACTCGACTGCAGTCTGTACCAGACATATCCCTGTCGAAACCAGTACACCCCCGGTTTTCAGGCATTGATAGTTTACCACAAAATACCGCAAACTACAATGCCGTTTGCTTTTTTGGCGAATTTTCCAGTCTAATACTGATTCTTCATCGCCTTTTCTATCTCGCGCTTGGCATCTTTTTCCTTTTGAACATTACGCTTATCATGCAGATCCTTCCCTTTTGCCAGAGCAATCTCCATTTTTGCCATTCCTTTTTCCAGATATACAGAAATCGGAATCACTGTGTAGCCCTTCAGCTTTACCTTCTGCTGCAGCTTACGGATCTCTTCCTTATGCAGGAGCAGCTTTCGTATTCTGGTTTCATCATGATTGAACCGGTTGCCAAACTCATACCCCAGAATATGCATTTCCTTTACATACGCTTCATCATTGGTAAAGCTGATATACGCATCCCGAATTTGGACATGACCCTGGCGAATGGATTTGATCTCCGTTCCCTGCAAAACCAGTCCGGCTTCAAAGCGTTCCTCCAGAAAATATTCATGAGAGGCCTTGCGATTAAATACAACAATTTTTCTTCCTGCCATGCCTGTGTTCCTTTCTAATATACGATCTTCACTTTATCATTCATAACCCTGTTCACAAGATTTATGTAATACTCCCTTGTATTATCCTGATGATACTGCGTCGTCAGTGTATGACGTGCAGCAAGTTCATTTGTATAATCCTTCAGAGTATATGTACGAAAGAATGAGAAATTCCCTTCTATATGAGTAACGGTTGGAAGAAACTCCACATTTTTAAAGCTCACTTCACCATTCGTTCTATTATAGGACAGGGTCCAGCTTGCCATGCCTCCCAGCATATTCTCATGATCATCCTGTGCAGACAGGAAATTGCCAAGTGAATAGATGACAAGAGTCTGATTCCCGTCTTTTCCTGTCACATAATCCATCGGCTGTATGACATGCGGATGCTCACCGATAATGACATCCACACCCAGATCACTCAGGAACTGTGCAAGCTCTTTCTGTTCCTCATTCGGCTCAAAGGAATACTCGGTTCCCCAATGCATACTAACGATTTGGACATCGCTGACCTTCTTCAGCTTTTCCACATCATTTTTTATTTTATCCTTATCAATCAAATCAACCATGTACTCTTTACCTTTTGGAAGAACATAGCCATTCAACCCATAGGTATATCCAAGTATTCCAAACTTCACACCCTCACGGGTGATAACCTGCAGCTGCTCACTTTCCTCTCTTGTCGCATGACTTCCCGTCACCCTGATATCCGGATGATGTTCCTTCATGTAAGCAAGCTGATTCAAGATACCCTGTACACCGGCATCCAGTGTATGATTACTGGAAGCCGCCATCCAGTCAAAGCCTGCATCCGCAACCGCATCCAGCACCTCGTAAGGCCCGTTAAAGGATGGATAATGGCTCAATCCCAGCTCCGTACCGCCGCAAATCGTCTCCTGATTGATATAGGCGATATCCGCCTTGCGTGTATAGCGGTTTGTATGCTCATAAATATCCTTAAAATCATAGGTGCCATCCCCCTTGGCATTGTAATAGAAAATTGCACCATGAATCAGATTATCCCCTACCGCAACAAAGGATACATCGCGGATATCATCTTTTTCCTCTGATTTTACAACGGGGGGCTGCGTCCTTTTCCTGCTTTGTTTCCTTCTTGCCGCTTTCCCCTGAGCAGCCTGCCACAAGCAGCATACACCCCAATACAATCCAGAATTTCTTCATACTATTCCCTCTATATTCTATCGGGATGCCTTCCTGCGCTGTCGCTTTTTCTTCTCTGTGACCTCGAAGTCGACCTCCCGTTTGAAACGATCCGCTCCACTGCATTTCACACGTACCTTTTGTCCCATTTTATACACCTTAGCCGTATGCTCACCAATCAGAGATTTCGTCATTTCATCATAATGATAATAATCATCCGTTAGGGATGTCACATGCACAAGACCCTCAACCGTGTTTTCCAGCTCGACAAACATACCGAATTTGGTGATACCGCTGACAACACCGTCAAACATATGCCCGACAAAGCGCTCCATATACTGCGCCTTTTTCATATCGTCTACTTCCCGCTCCGCATCCACTGCATTGCGTTCCCGCTCACTTGCCTGATTAGCGGCAGCCTCACACCACAGCTCATCCTGCTTCATGCGCTCGACATCATCACTGGATGTAAAGATATAACGCCGCAGCATTCGGTGAACTACCAGATCCGGATAACGCCGAATCGGCGAAGTAAAATGCAGATAATTTTTCAATGCCAGACCGAAATGCCCGATACAGCGGTTATCATAGCGTGCCTTCTGCATAGCCCGCAGCATAAAGCTCGATAACACAAAATAATTCTCCTGTCCTCTGGCCTCATTCAGCAGACTCTGCAGCTGTGCGGGGTAAACATTTTGTATACCGCCCTGAAAATTATAGCCGAGTGACTTTGCAGTAGTAGCAAAATCACGCATTTTCTTAGGCTCCGGAGCTTCATGTATTCGATACATGGAAGGGACCTCCATCCATTTCATGTGCATGGCGACACATTCATTTGCGGCAATCATAAAATCTTCAATGATCCGCTCACTCTCTCCGCGCTCCCGCAACACAATATCTGTCGGATTTCCCTTTTCATCAACGAGAATCTTTGCTTCTCTCGTATCAAAATCTATCGCTCCCAGACGCTCTCTTCGCCGTCGGATGATACCGGAAAGCACCTTCATGTCGAGACACAAGTTCAACAGGTGCGGATATTCTTTCTGTGACTGCGCATCACCCGCAAGAATCGCATTCACCTTTTTATATGTCATTCGCTCATCACTGCATATAATGGAAGGATATATCTTATAATTGTCGATTTCACCCTTCTTATCGATATCCATACAGCATGTCAGCGTAAGCCGGTCCACTCTTGGATTCAGGGAACAGATTCCATTGCATAGGGCGTGGGGAAGCATCGGTACCACACGGTCAACGACATAGACCGAGGTACCTCTGGCATAGGCCTCCTGATCAATGGCACTTCCCGCCCTCACATAATGGGAAACATCCGCTATATGAACATACAGCCGGTATCCTTTATTGTTTTCCAGCTTTTCCACAGATATGGCATCATCCAGATCCTTGGCATCCTCTCCATCTATCGTAATGGTCAGCAGCTTTCGCAAATCCTTGCGCTGTGCAATATCATCCTCTTGGATGGTTTCCGGTATCTGCTGTACCTCCTGCATGACATCCTCAGGAAACTGCGGATTGATATCCTTTTCCAGTAAAACGGATAAAATATCAATACCCGGATCATATTTATAACCGATTTCCTTCTCAATATGGCACTTCAGTACAGTCCCATAGCTGTCAATTCCTAGCAGAACCTTGGAATCATTCACAAGACGGAAATCATCGAAGTTTGTTATTCTAACCTTGCGGTAATTCAAAAATGCATCCGACAGGAAATATTTTCTGCCCTCTTTGATTTTCACGGTTCCCACCAGCTGTCTGACACTGTGCTCCAGAACCTCAATCACTTCTCCCTCAACACTTTTATCATTGTTTGTCCATGTCTTCGCAAAAACAATATCCCGATCCATACCGAGACCCAGGTGATCCCGACCTATATAATAGCTGGTATCCGCTGTTTCCACAAAGCCGAAGCCTTTCGGATTGATGCGTAGTGTACCTGTAACATACCCCAGCTCTTCACTTGTGAAATAACGCTCCTTGGCGTCTCTTGCGAGTATATGCTCTGCTTCCAGATCATTTAACAGCTTCATCAGCTGTGTGAAGGATGCACTGTCTTCCATATCCAGGGCTCTTGAAAGCTGTGCCGCATGCATACCTCGATAACCGTTTCCATGAATCAGCGCCAGCAGTTCTTCTTTTTTATTCATAGCTCATCAGCCCTCCTTTTTTCCTATAACAATATTATACCATTAAAAAAAGACCTTAGACGGTCTTTCTTACTTACTTAACAATACGAATGATTATAACAAGAGCGAAAAACACAATTCCTGTCACCAGAGTGACATTGGACATGACTTTTTCAGAGCCACGTTCCTTAACGTTTGCGAACAGGTTCAGTCCTTCACTTCCACCGAAGGCGCTTCCCAACCCGTCAGATTTTCCGCTTTGCAATAAGGAGAGTATTATTAAAACGACCGCTGCAATCATCAGTAAGGTGTCTAAAATGCCCATAATAATCCTCCTTTCTCAATACGTTCCTAACCATTATAACAAACACACGGATAAAAAACAATTTATTTTTTGTAAAAGGACGAGATTCTCCTGTGATCAAGGCATAATTGATGTATCTTGTATGCTGTACATAAGACTTATACTGTCAGATGCTCCCTCCTCGATCTGAACACGCTCCAGCTTCTGCCCCACAGACAGGACGAAAAACAGCTGCTTAACGCTCTCACTATATGATATAGGGAACACTGACAACGGAAACATTGCGCAATTTGCTCAGCTGCAGCTTTAGCTGCATGGAGGTTTGATTGTGCAGAGCATGAAAACGTTTTTTCTTCATAACGAATTGCGGTAGAATCACCGTTACACTTTCCTTCTTTTTCAAATCGTTCTGCGCTTCCTCGACATGATGCAATATCATTTCATTCACATTCCGGTATGGAGCATCCTCGACGACCAGCGGAATATCGAGCCGCATTTGCTGATACAGCTCCTGCAGCTTTTCAGTCGCCTCCGCATTCGTATTTACGTGATAGAATTCCATTTCCCTCACCTGCAGGGAGCATGCATAATGATAAGCCTTCAGAAAGCTGCGGTTGATGGAATCAACAGGCAGTATGACTCTTCCATGGATCTGCAGATCATACGGCTGCAATTCCTCGGCAGAACGGATTTTCAGGCTCTCCTTGACATAGTGGTAATGCCGGCGTATCCGCTCCATGATATATACAAGAACCGGAATGCAGATCAACACGATCCATGCACCGTGCAGAAATTTACTTGCTGCGATAATTATACACGTAATTCCGGTGATCACCATACCGGCTCCGTTGATGAATGCCTTATGCTTCCACTTATCTTCCTTTCTTTTCACCCATCGTACAAACATTCCCGCCTGTGATAATGTAAAAGACAGAAATACACCGACTGCATACAGCGGCATCAAAAGATGGGAGGATGCATGAAAATAGATCACGAGTGCGGCAGAGAGGAAAAACAGCAACAGAATTCCATTGGAGAAGCTTAAACGGCTCCCCCTTGACATAAACTGTCTTGGCACGAAACCATCCCTTGCCAGAATGGACAACAGTAATGGTAAATCCGCAAAGGCTGTGTTTGCAGCCATTGTAAGAATAACTGCGGTCGTTACCTGCACCAGATAAAACAGCAGAGTCCCGTTTCCGAAAACAGCCTCCGCGATCATGGCGATCACCGTCACATTCGCATTCGGTATAATATGATATAAGGAAGCAAGTGCAGAGATTCCAAGGAAAATCACAAAGACCAGCCCTGCCAGAAGGTACAGCACACGCTTGGCATTTTTCTGCGCCGGTTCACGGAAATTAGGAATTCCGTCGCTTACTGCCTCTACGCCGGTCAGTGCCGTACAGCCGCTGGAAAAAGCCTTTAGAAACAGCAGCAGACCTGCATTCTCCACATACTGCGGCATAGCTGCGGAAACAGCCGGAGTTTCATGGAATATCAGCACCTTTACAAAGCCTGTGACAATTAACAGTAAAATCGTGATAATAAACAGATAGGTCGGAATCCCAAACAGAACACTGCTGTCCTTCATTCCCCGCAGATTGCCAATCGTAAGCAGGCTGATAATTATCAGCGCGATGCCCGTACGCATAGAAAGCAGCTGTGGGAATGCGGAGGTGATTGCTGCTGTTCCTGCACAGACACTGACCGCCACTGTCAGCACATAGTCAATTGCCAGAGAAGCGGCCGCAATCAATCCGAATACCTTTCCCAGATTATCACTGGCAACGATATAAGAGCCTCCTCCCTGCGGATAACAATTGATGGTCTGCCGATAGGAAAATACCAAAATAAAAAGAAGAAATACAATTGCAAAGCCGACCTTCATCAACAGTCCGTAGGATGCCATTCCCAATACAGGAATCAATACCATCAGAATTTCCTCACAGGCATAGGAAACGGATGAAATCGCATCACTTGAAAGGACAGGAAGTCCCCATATCACACTGAACTTCTCATGATCCAGTGCATCACTGCGCAGCGATTGTCCCAGCACAAGATGCTTTATTTTTTTTAACATAGCTACTCCCTCGATTTCTATGAAACATGCAGAAAATATCTGCTGACATTATTTTATGCTTCCAGCGGAAATAGTCAATTCATACACAGGTTTATTTAGATAAACTTTATATACGATATAGTTTCGCAAAGTATGATAGAAATTCATTAGAGAAATGCTAGAAATCCTTATCATATGAAAAGGCCCTGATGGACTGATCAAGCTCGAACAGACAATAGCCGGTATCAAATCGCAGAATTCTGCAGGTCGCTCATGGACTGGGAAACAGGTAAAGGGATTACCTTTCTTTGGTATGCGACAGGAAAAGTATATAAGCGGCGGCCCTGAAGCACTCTTCGCAACAGCTTGTCCTTAATTTCTATAAGCAGTGGGCCACATTATTACCGCATTGCCTGAATCCGCTGCACTGTGGCTGAAAACCATTTCACAACAAAAGGGTATCCTCCTGTAAATTCGAGAATACCCCATGATGTATTTATAAACGCTGAATGAACGCTTAATGCTTGTAAATGTTATAGAATGCTGATTTTCCCTGGAAAAGAGCAACATCACCCAGCTCTTCTTCAATACGAAGCAGCTGATTGTATTTCGCAATACGATCTGTTCTGGACATGGATCCGGTTTTGATCTGTCCCGCATTGAAGGCAACTGCGATATCCGCAATTGTCGCATCCTCAGTTTCACCGCTTCTGTGAGATACGACAGCCGTATAGCCGTGTTTCTTTGCGAGCTCCATTGCATCGAAGGTTTCTGTCAGTGTACCAATCTGATTCACCTTAATCAGGATGGAATTCGCGATATCCTTATCAATTCCCTCCTGCAGGATTGCCGGATTTGTGACAAACAGGTCATCCCCGACAATCTGAATTTTCTTACCCAGATGCTCCGTCAGCTTTTTCCAGCCATCCCAGTCGCGTTCTCCCAGACCGTCTTCAATGGAGATAATAGGATATTTCTCAACCAGTTCATCGTACCATGCTATCATTTCATCTGTAGTCTTGGAGCCCTGTCCGGATTTTTTCAAATCGTACATCTTTGTTTCTGTATTATAGAACTCACTGGCCGCAACGTCCATCGCAATGCAGATATCCTCACCGGCACGGAAGCCGGCAGCCTCGATTGCTTCCATAATACATTTCAGCGGCGCTTCATTGTCTTCCAGGTTTGGCGCAAATCCACCCTCATCACCGACAGCAGTGACCTGTCCCTTGCTCTTCAACACTTTTTTCAGGGCATGGAAGGTTTCAGCACCCATACGAATTGCTTCGCGAATGCTTTTTGCGCCTACCGGCATAATCATAAACTCCTGAAAATCCACTGAAGAATCCGCATGACTTCCGCCGTTTAACACATTCATCATAGGTACCGGCAGTGTCTTGGCATTGATACCGCCTAAATAGCGATACAGTGGCAACCCATAGTAATCCGCAGCAGCATGTGCAACCGCAAGAGAGATTCCCAGAATCGCATTCGCTCCGTATTTGGATTTATCCTTAGTTCCATCGGCATCAATCAACGCCTTGTCAATTGCAGCCTGGTCAGTAACATCCATTCCCAAAACCACATCGATCAGAATATTGTTAACGTTCTCCACTGCCTGCAGTACACCCTTACCGCCATAACGGGAAGGATCGCCGTCACGCAGCTCCAGTGCTTCTCTTTCTCCAGTGGATGCCCCGCTTGGCACCATGGCACGACCTACAAATCCGGAAGCTGTTTCCACTTCCACCTCAATTGTAGGATTTCCTCGAGAATCCAGAATTTCTCTGGCATGAACATTTGTAATCAATGACATAACCTATGTCCTCCTTTATCTACACTTTTTATACATGCACAGTATAGCACAAACCCCCTTTTGTCTAAAGGAGTTTGCCCAAACTAACACATTTTCACACAATTTATTCTGCAAGTAATTCTCTAAGATCATCAATGGTACGCGTTGGATAAATCTGTAGTTTTTCCACATCCTCGCGCTGATGCACACCACTGGTCACAAAAATTGTATCCACATGGTTTTCCACACCCAGCAGGATATCCGTTTCCAGATTATCTCCCAGAATTACTGCCTCATCCGCATTCAGCTGAAAATATTTCAATGCTTCCTCCAGAATCGGAGCATGCGGCTTCCCGATTTTCGGAGAAACCTGCCCGCTCGCATATTCAAACATCGCTACAATGGAACCATTGCCTACCGCAAATCCACCCGGCTGTGCAAGCAGGCGGTCATTATTGGTACCGATCAGCTTCGCTCCCTTCAACAGAAAATCCAATGCCTTTGAATATTTCTCATAGGTACCTGTGTTATCCAGACCGACAAAGACCAGATCAACATCCTGCTCTGTAACGGTAAAGCCGTTATCCTCCAAGGCCTCTCTTAGTCCATCCTGTCCGATATACCAGACGTTTCTTCCCTCATAATGCGCAGCCGCATACCTAGCCGCTGCCATGCTGGAGGTAAAGAAATGCTCTTCCCGGATACCGGTGAATCCCATCTGTTCCATATGCTCCACATTCTGGCGCTTTGTACGCTTTGCATTATTCGTCAGAAAAACAAAACGCTCGCCCCGTTTCGTCAGCGTGTCGATAAACTCCTTAGCACCTTCTATAATCTGTGATCCGCGATACATGGTACCATCGAGATCTATGAAATATGTTTTTTTCATACTGCCACCTGCTTTCTACTCCTTAATGATATAGAAAGCACCATTTTTGTCAAGTGGCACCTATCTGCTTTTCCCTCTTGTTTTCTTCTTTTTCGGGTTAACCAGGAGCAGGCCGATAATAATCAGAATAGCCGGCCAGTAATTCCCCACAAGATAGTTGAAATACATTGCCATTTGATCCGGATCAAAATTAGGCTTGAGAAGAAGCACAACACCACTGATTCCAATGATAAATCCTGCCCGTTCCCGCATTTTTATCACTTCCTGCCTCTATTATAGGAAGATACAGCGACGAATTTTGTCAGTTTCCCGCCATGTCTGCATATTTTTTTAAATAGCTGCATATATGCACAGCAGTCAATTATTTCCACTTTATTAAGGAAACAGTTTCTATCCTATGCTCCTGCTGTTTAAAGGAGGCCCTGAAAAGTCTTTTGAGTGCTCATTAAGGTAAACGAAAAAAGACGCAGGTATTCTACGTCTCAATTATTTTATAGAAATTCGCAGCGCTTTAAAGCTCCACTTTCTCCAATTCGCCGTATCCGATTTCCGTCGGAGTTTCACGCCCAAACAGAATGGTCAGTACAACAGCTGTCTGAGAATCCTCATGCAGCTCCTCAACTGTTCCTTCAACATTGGCAAAAGCCCCGCTCAGAATGCGTACACGGTCTCCAACAGCAAAATCGATCTGTACCTTACGCTCACTCATACCAAGACGGCGCAGGATGCTCTCCATTTCCTCTTCAGCAACAGGGAACGGCTTCGCACCACCACCACTGGATCCGATAAATCCGGTAACGCCCGGCGTATTACGTACGATATACCATGCTTCATCTGTCATGATCATTTCAACAAACAGATAACCGCTGAACAGGTTGGTCGTTTTCTCTACTTCCTTACCGTTCTTGTATTCAATCTCTTTTTCTTCTGCGACAATTACACGGAACAAATAATCCTGTAGTCCCATGGATTCCACACGACGCAACAGATTTTCTTTTACACGATTTTCATGTCCGGCATATGTATTGACCACATACCACTGCTTTTTATTTTCCTCAGCCATGCTTTACCTCCTACACGATTCCAATCAGTTTCAAGAAACCGGATGATACAACCTGACACAGGTAAAAGAATAAGGCCAGGAATGCTACAAATCCAAATACTGTTACACTGTCTCTGGCAAGATCCTTTGCCTTTGGCCAGCGTATTCTCTTCATTTCGGTTAAAATCCCGTTAATACTGAACCATTTCATAAGCTGCCTCCTTATTTCGTTTCCTTGTGAAGTGTATGTTTACCGCATTTCTTGCAGAACTTCATCAATTCAATACGCTCATTATGCGTTTTTTTGTTCTTTGTAGTTGTATAGTTTCGAGAAAGACATTCGGTGCAGGTTAATATGACTTTATCGCTCATCAGGAACACCTCTTTCTTTGCCTATTTACTTTATCATAAAGAAGTGGTTTCGTCAATTTAATTTCCAATTCCAAGCAGGAATGCTGCGAATTCTACCGCATTTCCTCCCTTTCCCTGTCTTTTCGTACCTTCTGTAGTGTATTATCCACTTTTTTCACCTTGACCTGAAGCGTGTCCGCAATCTGGCGGTACGTATATCCAAGCGCACGCAAATCGACGATTCTTTTTTCCAAATCGCTGAGAGCCTCCTTGCGTGTATTCACACGATGCTGAAATTCATAGGAAACCGCAAAGCTTTCATTAGGCTTTTCCATAATATCAAGCAGACAGTAGCCTCCCGCATCCTCGCGTATACAGCTATCCAGGGAAAGCACACGTCGTTCATGTGCCGACTGCCGGTAACAGTCAATCAACAGATTGTGAAATACACTGCAAAAATAATGATAGAAGCTGGCCTCCTGATCCTCGCGATAGTCATCGATCGTCTGTACAAGCTTGAGTCTTGCCAGCTGCAGGTAGTCATCCTCAGATAGCCCGCTTTTGCAGGCTCCGATATATTTCTTAATCAGCTTATCAGCTATTTCCTCATACTTATGCATGAGGGCTGCAAATGCCATTTCGTCTTTTTGTCGTATTAAATATAGTAATTCATAATCGTTTTCGTAAACTTCTTCCATCTGTTTTCTCTCCCCGAAAGGGAAGCAGAAAATTACAGAGGATGGCGCTGTGCGTGAATCTGGTAAAGCAGGATGCCTGCTGCCACGGAAGCATTTAAAGAGCTGACGCTTCCCTCCATCGGCAGCCGGACACAATAGTCGCAATTCTTTTTCACAAGAGAGCTGATACCGAAGCCTTCGCTGCCAATCACAAGAACAAGAGGTACATCATACTGTCCTTCACGGTAATCGCGAGAGTTCTCAAAATCTGTTCCGACCACCCAGTAGCCCTGCTTTTTCAGGTATTTGATTGCCTGTACAAGATTGGTGACCACGCTTACCTTTACGGTATCAATTGCTCCGGTACTCACCTTGGCAACCGTCGGTGTCAGACGAACATTGCGATGCTTTCCAATGATGACGCCATCTGCCCGGATACAGTCGCAGGTACGTAGAATCGCCCCCAGATTATGAGGATCCTCCAAGCCGTCCAGCATCACCAGCAGCGGCTGTTTTCCCTGCGGAACGCTTTCCAGCAGCTCTTCCAGCTCCCAGGTCTTGTAATCGTCGATACAGGCGGCAATGCCCTGATGGTTTCCGTTCAGCAGCTGATCCATCTTCTTTCTGCCCAGAACCTTTACAGGGATTCGTCTTTTTTTGATTTCACCTTCCAGTGCTGTATCACGGATTCCCTCCTGTATCAGAACCTCATGAATGGGCTTCCCGTCCTGCAGAAGCTGCTTTACAACATTCTTTCCATATACATACTGCGTCATTGGTATTCTCCTATCTTCTGAATTTCCTCCCACAAGGCCTTCAGACGGTCCTCCTGATGCGTCAGATACAGCCAGCCGAATAATGCCTCCAGACCGGTTGACATACGGTAGGTTGTCACATCCGCATTTTTTGCCTTGCTTGCGGAATGGGTATTGCGTCCGCGCAGGACGATTGCATATTCCTCTTCACTGAAAAATGCACGCTCCTTCAGCTGAATCAGAAAATACGCCTGTGCCTTCGCACTCACCCAGGACTCACTCTTCTTCTGTAAAATTTTGGATTTCTGCCAGCCCTGTGCCAGCAGCATTTCCCGAACCAGCAGCGACATGACAGCATCTCCCATATAGGCAAGCGATGTTCCGTTATACTCCTTAATATCCATTACAGGATACCCTTCTCTATCAGCTTCGCACGGTATTGATCAGCCGTCTCAAAATCCTTTTCCTTAACGGCTGCCTTCCACTGACGGTGCAGCTGTTTGTCTTCCTCGCTCATTGTCAGACGCAAAAGCTCAATGCCCAGCACATCCATCATTTTCTCCAGGGTACGAACCAGTGCCTTCACCGCCTGCAGATCACTTTCTCTCTGACGCAGTGCCTGATTGAGAGCCTTAACAGTTTCAAACACAGCCGCAAAAGCATTTGGTGTATTCATGTCATCCTGCATAGCATCAAGAAACGGCGCAAGCTGTTCCTCATCACAGGTCTCATCCATGTCAACATCGGCAAGACCCAGTTTAACATATGCCTGCTTCATTGCCGTAGCCACGCGGTTCAATTCCTTTTTCGCCGTTTCGATTGCTTCCTCATTGATATTCAATGGTGCACGATAGTGTGCAGACAGCATGACCCAGCGCAATACATTTCCACCGATTTTCGCAATCATATCCTTTGCCCAGATTACATTCCCCAGACTTTTGGACATCTTCTCTCCATCAATATTCACCATACCATTATGAATCCAGTAATTGGCAATCGGAGAGTCATAGGCTGCACGAGACTGTGCAATCTCATTTTCATGATGCGGGAATTTCAAATCCATACCACCGCCGTGAATATCAATCGTATGCTCACCGCCAAACTCCTGATTGATCATGACTACACATTCCGTATGCCATCCCGGACGTCCCACAGACCATGGAGAATCCCACTTGATACCTTCTTCTGTTTTTTTCCACAATGTGAAATCCAGCGGATTTTCCTTCTTGCTGTTCTCGTCAATACGCGCACCAACAAGCAAATCCTCGATCTGCTGATTGGACAGCTTTCCATAGCTTTCCACACTGTTTACTCTAAAATACACATCGCCTTCCATTTCATATGCATGTCCCTTATCCACCAGCAGCTTAATAAAAGCAATAATGGCATCCATGGTTTCTGTAACCCTTGGAGCCGCATCCGGCATTGCAGCATGCAGGGATAAACGGTCATGATTATATGCATCTATAAATTTCTCTGTAATTTCTGCTTCACTTACTCCACATTCCTTTGCGACCTTGATGATCTTATCATCAACATCGGTATAATTTGACACCATTTTAACGTTGTACCCAATCGCCTGAAACGTGCGCTTCAGCGTATCGAATACAACGATGGGCCGGGCATTCCCGATGTGGGGATAGTTATATACTGTTGGACCGCATACATACATATGCACCTCATTTTCATGCAGGGGTTTAAATTCTTCCACCTTTTGATTCATACTGTTGAATATTTTCATATCATTTCCTCCTTATAAATAAAAAAAGCACTTATATTATAGAGACGCTGATTCGCGCGGTTCCACTCTATTTGAAAAATGCTTTTCCACTTGGTACGTTAACGCCGAACTACGTATTCTTCTACATTATCGAAAAATCCCTCCAAGGGGCATTTCCCGCATGAATTGTTTCTGCTTCCACCATTCAGAAATCGCTGTCTTTCCATACATATGCCGGTACTCATCCTTGTCACAGGTTTATCTTGTTTTAGTATAACAGGGAACTATGCGGATTTCAATACTACCGCTCATTTCCCTCGCTTTTTTCCTTCTCAAGCGCTTTTGATATATCCATGAATTGAGCCATCAGGTCATCACTCAGTCCGGATTTTTTCATTTCATCCACATAGACTGCATCCAGATCATCCAGCTCCTTGAAACCACTTGTTTCTCCTTCATCATTGGTATTCAGCTTTGTACGCAATGCCATGATCTTCACCTCACTCAGAACTGTGGTTATAGTTTACACCTTTCCGTCACATTTGAAAAGAGGAGATGCTATATTTTTCTGCTGTTTTTCATTTTATACATCTGCACATCCGCCTCATGGAATACATCCTGCAGCGATGCACACTGTACAGGATCATACAGCGCATACCCAACCGATAGGGAAATCGGTATGTCACAGTCCTTAGGCACGGTTTCCTCATAGGTCAGAATACGTTCACTCAAAGACTTCATCTTCTTATCATCCGCATCGGGTACCAAAACAACAAACTCATCGCCGCCGAAGCGATATACCGGACAGGTACTGGCACATTTTCCAATCACCGTTGCCGCCTTCCTTATATATTCATCCCCGATCTGATGCCCCTGTTCATCATTGATTTTCTTTAATCCGTTCAAATCCGCAATCAGTATCCCCAGCACCTCATCCTGTTTGTTCTGGATATCGAGTTCAAATGCATTTCGATTTTTCAGACCTGTCAAAAAATCTGTATTCGCCATATCCTTATACATGGGATTGCTGATACGCTTAAACAAACGAACAGCGATGAATACGGCGAGCAGACAGGCAATTGCCGCAATGATCGGTGTACCGATGCGAATTATCTGAAAAGCACGGTACTGATGGGTGGCATCAAATTCAATTCCCAGCACACCCACGACCTCATTGCCCTTATGAATCGGGAAATAAGAGATAAAGATAGGACCCCATTCCGTATTTTTTATCTGATTCGGCAAAATAATTTTATCATGTAAAGCAGCCGTTAGCTCCGGGATGATTTCCTCTTCGATTTTATCTCCGGGATTACGAAAATCAGAGCTGTCATACGGCAGACCATCCACCAGATATACATACTCCCCCTGTATATTTTTTTCTGCAGTATATAGATAACGTACATTCGTGCTGGCTTTTACTTCTTCCAGTTTCTCCTTCATACGTATATAGGCAGGATTATCTCTCGTCAATGCCTCTGTATTTTGAAAAGTGGTCTTATCCACATAATCATCCACATACTGATAGATGCTGTGAGAGCGCTCCTTGAGACTGTTGATCATATCCTCATGTGTGATAAAGTAGTTAAAAAAATACACACAGATCAAAGGTGTTGTCACAAGAACAGCTGTCACAATGGATACCTGTACATCTACTCTGCTGATTCGCCGTTTTCTATCCATAGTTCTCTCCCCAAATTTGTTATATCAATTATAGCATGCACATGGAAAGGAAAACAACGACGAAACAGAAAACATTACAATTATTCTGCCGATATCATTAGCTTCCATCTCAGAGGCGATATTTGTAATTGTTTTCGTCATTTTTCACGCCATATCCGGAAGTGCGTTCAGCTTTAACTTCCTTCGCATGAATGCATAAAAAAGACCACCGTAGTGATCTTTTGTTTATTCTTTTCGTCTTGGAATTAAGCTAATTCAGAGAAGAATTTGATTGTTCTAACCATCTGGCTAGTGTAAGAGTTTTCGTTGTCATACCAAGATACAACCTGTACCTGAGTATTTCCGTCTTCCATTTCCATAGCCATTGTCTGAGTTGCATCAAACAGTGATCCGTAACGCATACCGATAACATCGCTTGAAACGATTTCGTCAGTAGTGTATCCGAAAGATTCATTTGAAGCAGCCTTCATAGCAGCGTTGATTTCGTCAACAGTTACTTTCCCCTTAACAACAGCAACTAAGATTGTAGTTGATCCTGTAGGAGTAGGTACACGCTGAGCGGAACCGATCAGTTTACCTTTCAGTTCAGGAATAACCAGACCGATAGCCTTAGCAGCACCAGTAGAGTTAGGAACGATGTTTACTGCAGCAGCACGGGAACGACGCAGGTCACCTTTTCTCTGAGGTCCGTCCAGTGTCATCTGATCACCTGTGTAAGCGTGGATTGTTGACATGATACCGCTCTGGATAGGAGCTAAATCATTCAGTGCTTTCGCCATAGGAGCTAAGCAGTTTGTAGTACAAGAAGCAGCAGAGATTACTGTGTCTTCCGGTTTCAATACATCGTGGTTTGTGTTGAATACAACGGTAGGCAGATCGTTTCCTGCAGGTGCAGAGATAACAACCTTACGAGCACCAGCTTCGATGTGTGCAGAAGCTTTGTCTTTTGAAGTGTAGAATCCTGTACATTCCAGAACAACGTCTACACCTAATTTTCCCCAAGGCAGGTTTTTAGCATCAGCCTCAGCATAAATTGTGATTTCCTTTCCATCAACTGTGATAGAGTTTTCACCAGCAACTACTGTATCAGCTTTAGCGTATGTACCCTGTGTAGAGTCGTATTTTAATAAGTGAGCCAGCATTTTTGGAGAAGTCAGGTCGTTGATTGCAACTACTTCGTAACCTTCAGCCCCAAACATCTGTCTGAATGCAAGACGCCCAATACGTCCAAATCCATTAATAGCAACTTTTACTGTCATCTTCAAAGTCCTCCTTTTAACACTCTTATTATACGTATTTCATAGGTAAATGTCAATTGAGAATCTTTTCACTTGCAGTTTTTTTCAGCCTTCCTTCCGTTTTGGACAGTATCCGGCAAAAATTGCGATTTTCACCCTTAAAAAGGGCTTTTTTCAGTATAACAAAGCGTCATAATTTGTAAACGATTACATCAATTCACTGCTGACATACGGTATTAAAACGCCTCTTTCGAGCATACTGTGTATAGAGACGGGAGTGATAGTATGGTCTTTGTACCGACAATTATAGAAAGAAACGCAAGCAGTGAACGGGTGTATGATCTGTACTCCTGCCTGCTGAAGGAAAGAATCATCATACTGACGGGAGAGATTGACGATGCCATGTCCAGCTCCATTTGCGCACAGCTGCTGTATCTGTCCAGCATTAGCAGCGAGCCGATTCAAATGTATATCAATTCTCCCGGCGGCAGTGTCAGTGCGGGACTGGCTATTTATGATATAATGAAATATATCCGCTGTGATGTCAGTACGATCTGTATGGGAATTTGCGCAAGTATGGCTGCTGTGCTGCTGAGTGCGGGAACACAAGGAAAGCGAAGCGCATTATCAAACAGTGAAATCATGATTCATCAGCCTATGGGCGGTATGCAGGGACAGGCCAAGGATATGGAGATCGCTGCACTGCATATTCAGAAGCTGAAGGAGCGGCTGTACAGCATTCTCAGTGAGAATACCCGGCAAAGCAATGAAACACTACGCCGGGATTGTGATAGAGATTACTATATGGATGCGAAGGAAGCACTCTCCTATGGCTTGATTGATGCCATCATCTAATGCAGAAAATTCTGCCCTTTCCTTATATGTTATGGTAAAATAATCGTATAAAGGAAGTGATACTATGGAACGTAAAGCAAAGAAGGTATGTGAATCTGAAGCAGAGCAGGTTCAGCTTGTCATGGCCAACCATCTGAATGGCAGCGGTCGTCTGTTTGGCGGACAGCTTGCCGAATGGATTGATGTTCTTGCGGGTGTGGTTGCCAGAAGGCACTGCAACAGCAATATTACAACCGCATCCATTGACAGCCTGAATTTCAAGGAAGCAGTACATCTGAATGAGCTGATGGTGCTTCATGGCAAGGTGACCTATGTGGGAAATACCTCAATGGAAATCCGCGTGGACAGCTATGTGGAAAACAGGGACGGTGTCCGCCGCCTTGTCAATACAGCATATCTGACAGAAGTCGCTTTGGATGATGAAGACCGCCCGACCACTGTACCGGGGCTGATTTGTGATAGCGAAGAGGAAAAACAGGAGTATCAGGCAGGCATTCGCCGAAGAGAAATCCGCCTGCAGCTGCAAAATATCGCAAAGGGCAAGGATTAGTATCATAAAAATACTGCACTTACAGACCCTTCACATGATGATAGGGAAAGTATAAGACTTATCCAAGCATGTATACCAGCATGCTGGAGATAAGTCTTTTTATTGCCTCATATAAATTCACAGCTGTATTGTCCTTCAAACATATAGAAAACACTGAGTCTTATAACGCCGACTCAGTGTTTTTTTCATACATAGGATTTTCACGCAAAACCAACTGCTTTCTTTTGGTAGCTAACACGTAGCTATCATCATTTCAGGGTAGATATGGCCCGCCGCAGCTGTGCAACATCCTTATGCGTATAGATTTTTTCTGTCGTGGTATAGGAGCTGTGTCCGATCAGCTTTTTGATGCAGGTACTGTTTGCGCCGTAATTACTCAATCTGGTCGCAAACGTATGACGGCAGTCATGTGGCAGATGCTCCATTTCCAGCATATCCATTATTTTATCAAAATACTGATTGCGGTACATATGATAATTAAATTTTTTACGTGTATCCGCATCACTGATCAAATATTCATGACCCTGCAGATAGTAGTCCATCACGTATTTTTGAATTTTTTCATGCACCGGAACGAGCCTGTTTTTACCAGCTTCTATTTTACTTCCCCCGCGTATGGTCATATTCTGCACATCTACATCTTCTCTGCGAATGTTAAAAAGCTCTCCTACGCGAAAGCCGGTGTAGATCATAATAAGAATCGTATCTACAAACGGAATATTTTCATGATCAAACAGCTTTTCAATTTCCCATTCAGTAAATGGCTTGTGAATTTCGGGGTGATCCTCTTTCCTATTGATAATCACGTATTTTGCGTAGTTTTTCTGAATAATATCGTTTTGCACAGCATATTCACATACCAGCATCATCAAAGAGCGCAGCTTGAGATCACTGGACAGCGACAATGTACTTTCATCCATGATTCGCTGGAAATGCATTGCCCTGAGATCACTCATGCGGACATTCCATATACTGGAACAGCGTGCATAGGCTGCCTTATAACCATTTATCGCCGTTTGTGATATATTCCGATATTTGGTGGATGACCATTCCATATAAACATTTTCAAACGTTATCGTACCCAGCTTTTCAATTTCCGCATACAAAGCAGGATTTTTATTATAATTCCATAACGAAAACTCCGCCATTTCCTCTGTCTCATAATATCCGATGATTTTACGCTTCTGATGCCGCATGCCATCCTTTCGTTTATAGGATACGGTCACAAATGCAACCCATGGCTTTCTTCTATTTCCCTGCAGCTTGTATACACTGCCCATCCCGTTTGCCTTTTTTATACCTACTGATTTCCCTTTCATCCTTACACCTTCCAACTGCCTGTCCTCATATAAACCATACAATGTCAAGGATGGAATTGCAATCATGAAATGATTGGTTGCGAACACGTAGCTAACATACGGCATTCTGCAATTAATCGCATACCTCCTTTTTATATAGCGCTTATTCTTACCAATATGCCGTATTCCGTGAATTATTCAAATAACAATTTGCTTACAATTATCTTTAATAATCTGAAAGGAGAAACAACATGGATGTAAATATTATTCAGGCTTTACTGGTATTCGTTGTTGCCTTCATTATGGGTATTGACCAGTTTAGTTTCTTGGAATCATTGTATCAGCCAATCGTATTGTGTCCGATTATCGGCGCTATTCTTGGAAACTTCCAGCTTGGTGTCGTAGTTGGTGGTGCTTATCAGCTGATTCAGATTGGTAGTATGCCAATCGGTGGAGCGCAGCCGCCTAACGCAATTCTGGGTGGTATCATGGCGACTGTATTCGCAGTTTCTATGAACATGGAGGCAACTGCAGAAGGTGTCGGAGCTGCTATGGGTCTTGCAATTCCATTCGCAGTATTTGGACAGTACGCAGTTACATTAACATTCACTATTATGTCCGGTATGATGGCAAAAGCTGATGCTTGTGCTGAAAACGCTGATGTAAAGGGAATCCGTAACATCAACTTCATCGAAATGGGTATCTTGGGCTGCCTGTTCGGTGCACTGGCTGTAGCCGGTTTATACGGTGGTTCTAAATTAGGTATCACATTAAAGGATCTGTCCTTCCAGTTCTCTTGGGTAATGGCTGGATTAGACGCTGCTGGTGGTGCTATGAAATTTGTCGGATTCGCTATCCTGATGAAGGTTATGATGTCCGGCGAAATGTGGGGATTCCTGCTTGCAGGCTTCGCTATGTCTGTTATCTGCAGCAATATTTCCGCAATCTCCGGAGCAACTCTGCTTCTGTGTGCTTTCGTTGGTATCGCAATCGCACTGTACGATTACCAGGTAAACATGAAAATCAAAAATAATGCAGGTTCAAATGTAGGAGGTGTTTCTGATGGCATATAATATTCCTGAAAGATATAGTGACTTAACTCCGGCACCTCAGCTGGATAAAAAGACATTAAACAAAATGGTATGGATGTCATGCTTCCTGCAGGCTTCTTTCAACTATGAAAGAATGCAGGCCTGTGGATGGCTGTGGGGTATTCTCCCGGGTCTTCAGAAAATTCATACAAACAAGGATGACCTGAAGGCTTCCATGGCTCACAACCTGGACTTCCTGAATACGCACCCGTTCCTGGTAACCTTTGTTATGGGTATTGTATTATCTCTGGAACAGAACAAAACGGAAACACAGACCATTCGTTCCGTACGTATTTCCGCTGCCGGTCCTCTGGGTGGTATCGGTGATGCGCTGTTCTGGTTGACATTGGTTCCGATTACTGCAGGTCTGACTGCAAATATCGCAATGGAAGGTAACATTCTGGGTGCTGTATTGTTCCTGATTATCTTCAATGCTGTACAGTTTGTTGTTCGTTGGTGGCTGATGCACTGGTCCTACAACCTTGGTACAAAGGCTGTAACCATGCTGACAAGCAACGCTAAGGAATTCACTCGTGCTGCATCTATTCTGGGTATCTTCGTTGTTGGTGGTCTGATTGCCAACTACGGTGCTACTTCTCTGCGTATTACTGTTGGTTCTCCTACAATCAACATTCAGAGTCTGATTGATGGAATTCTGCCAAAGCTGATTCCATTACTGATTACGCTTGGTATCTATACACTGATCAAAAAAGGCTGGACACCTGTTAAATGTATCCTTCTGATTCTGGTTACAGGTATCGTTGGATGTGCATTCGGTATCTGGGCTGGTGATTCCAAAGCTATGGATAACGATGGAAACACAATCGCAGGTGGATACAACCCGCTGGTTGAATGGTACACTTACGATGGCGGTGAAAAAGAACCTTCTGCTAAAGAGCAGAAACACGCAACTCAGGAAATCATTAAGCAGCTGCAGGATCTGGGTATCAAGATTGATGCTACTGCAGACGCTATTAGTGACTTAGGCTACGGCGGTTCTGGTTACGAACAGAAATAATAGTATTTCGCTATTATAGATAAATAGTAAAAAGCTCTCTCTACTTTAACGTACAGTTCATACGTGGAAAAGGTTTCTTCGGAAACCTTTTTTCTAAATATAGCGCTGAATTACAGTGTCTGTACTCCGTTTCAATTATGATATATATTCTTGTACCGTTTTCAATGAAGGAATGAGGTATTTTATGAACCCTATTTTATTAGTCATTATTATGATCGGCGGTATCCTTATCCTGGCCTATCAGATAACAAAGAACAGACTGCTGAATAGCTTGAACAGGGCTTTGACAGCAAATGATAAGGAGGCAATCAACAGGATTACCGATAAGTCTTTGAATCAGCGAATTTTATCTCCTTATGTATGTGATTTATATATGCTGCGTGTTCTTTTCAAAACCGGGCAGATTGAAGAACTAAAGGAACATCTGAACCTCGTACTGGATAAGCCATATACACTTGAGAAAAGAAAAGATATTCTGGACATTTACTATTATCAGTTCTTATTTAAAGACGATGCAGAGTACGCTGAAATACTGCTGGACCGGATTAGAGAAACCAATGATGCAGCCTATATTGAATACAATACAAATGCTTACAAGGTGATGATTCTAAAGCATACAGACTTACTGGAGGATATGATTCAGGGTATTGATGATAAAAAATATCATGGATTTGCCTTGGGAATAACTTTATATCTGGCAGCCTTGCAGTATTATTATTTAAACGATATGGAAAATGCGCGTATTTTCTTTTACAATAGTCTGAGCTGTTTCCATGCGAAGTCGATCTATGCTGCGCATGCACAGGCCTGGGTGGATAAGCTGAGTAAGGATATGAATGCAGCTGATCTGGATTATTGAAATATGCAATGATTTGTTGATTACTATCGTAAATAAAAAAAGAGGAAATCTGAGGTTTCGTGTTAACCTTTACCGATTTCTTCTTTTTATTTACAAAGCGTACTTCCTTATTTTACTATTCTAAGGTGTCTCTATAAAGAATACAGTAAAAACCGTGAATAGACTCATGCTGTTGAAAAGTAAAAGCATCAGTAATCTAGATCCTCGGCACCAAGTTCTTCCGTCAACCGGTCAACATACGCCTTTGCTTTTGCATAGTAAAAGGATTTTTTGTTAAAGCAGCTCAAACTGTTATAGAAATATGTTCTTGCATTATCCTTATCCTGAAGAAGCAGGTATTGCATTCCTACCATAAAGACAGCAATTCCCAGCCCTAGCCCCGAATACTTCTTATTTTCTATTCCTTCTATCATGGTGTCCAGCAGATCTGTATTATGTTCAATCATAACAGAATATGCTTCTTCATTGTATGTTATATACTGTGGATCATTTGTTTCCCTGATTTTCTCCAATAGCCTGAACGCCCATTCCTTATCTTCATGGAATAAAAAATGATAAAAATAAATATCCAATACTTCCTTACGCTTTTCCAGAGTATACGGCTTCTCCAGCGTTTCCATAAGATATTTTTTAAAACCGATATTATCACCTTTATTTAAGAGTGCACGCAAAATATAAAGATCACAGACAAAGCTTCCCATAAAGCGTTTATAGAATGACTTTTCTGAAAGCTGCAGGACCAGATCATAATTCTGATTTTGCATTGCCTTACTGACTTTGGATAATACATGGTTTTTTATCATTTGATATGCCAGAAAGCATACGATAAAACCAACTGCTATAACGATTGCCATACCGTCCATTAAATCACCTCGTTCATTTGATTTAGAAAAAGACCATAGACCGAAGTGCTATGATCTTTTTCTTTCGATACACATTCATGTATCTTAAGTAGGATGAGAGAGTTTTAGATAATCGTAAACCTTATTCAGGCATTGTTACGTTGACACCAGCTTTATTCAACTGATCAACAACGCCCTGGATTGCATCGTATGCCTGCTGACCTGTTTTCTCTGCAGCTGCAGGTTCAGGATAGTCATACCAAGAAACAAGTGGATCATATCCACCATTGATAGAAGCACCGTTTTCATCAATTGCCTTAGAGTCACCGGCAAAGATTCCAAATGCGCATCCGACAATACCAGCTACCAGAATCAGAAGGATACATTTGATCGGTGTCCAACCCTTTTTGATTAAGAAGAACAGACCGATTGTGATAACCAGCGGTAACAGCTTCGGCAAGATACCGTTCAACAGATTCTGAACATTGATAGCAGGATCTGCAATAGCGATACGAAGTGAAGTGGAACCATAGTTGGCAATCAATGCACCTACTGTAAAGATACCAAGAATACTAGCAGCACGAGTGAATTCCTTAGCGTTGCTTGTCAGCATGGTTACAGCCTTTGTACCAAGGTTGTAGGACCAGTGCATCAGAAAATAACGAACCGCAAACTGTACAGCGTTGAAGATTACCAGAAACAGAATAGCACCAATGATGCTCTTATCATTCAATGCCATGTTAGCCGTGATACCCGCTGTAATTGGAACTAATGTCAACCAGAACAGCGCATCACCGATACCACCCAGAGGACCGGCAGCGGAAATACGTACGGAACGAATTGTAGCTGTTTCAGCCTTGTTCTGTTCCAGAGATAATACGATACCCATAACGAAGGTTACCAGGAATGGATGCGTATTCAGGAAGTCCAGGTTATGTGCCATGGAAGCCTTTAAATCCTCTTTGTTTGTATGAATCTTTTTCAGACCTGGGAGGATTCCCCACAGCCATCCGCAGGCCTGCATTCTTTCATAGTTGAAAGAAGCCTGCAGGAAGCATGACATCCATACCATTTTATTCAGTGTTTTCTTATCCAGCTTAGCTGCCGGAGTTAAATCGCTATATCTTTCAGGAATATTATATGCCATCAGAAACACCTCCTACATTTGAACCTGCACTGTTTTTGATTTTTGTGTTGATCTGGTAGTCATATAATGCAATAGCCAGACCTACGAATGCACACAGCAGCAGTGTTGCGCTGCTAACAGATTCGATACCCATACAGATGTTAGCCATAACGAAACCTGCGAACAGGAATCCCCACATTTCGCCGGACATCATAACCTTCATCAGGATAGCGAATCCGACAAACTTCATAGCACCACCGGCAGCGTCTAATCCAGCCATTACCCAAGAGAACTGGAAGGACAGGTCTTTCAGTGTTACACCAAGTTTTGATCCACCATAAACACCAGCTACAGCCAGGATACCGAACAGGATACCCAGGATAGCCATTTCTGTAAAGTTAATCATTGCAATTGCTTTTCCGTCTGCCTCTTCAGCAGCTTTATCAGCTTTTGCCATTAAACCTGACATAATAGTAAATGTTAATGTTACTGCATACTGCCCGAATACTGCGAATGGAATAGCCAAACCTACAGCCAGACCTACACCTTCTGCAGTCGGTTCAAGATTCATGGAAACTGCGAACACAGCTGTCATGATTGTACCCATAATTGCGTTAGGCGGCTGCGCTCCACCGATTGGCATACTACCAATCTGTACTAGCTGATAAGCACCACCGACAACGATACCTAATTCAAAGTTACCTAAGATAGCACCAATAATTGGTCCCAGTACAATAGGCTGATACAGGGATTCTAAGAAACTGAACTGGTCAATACCCATAATGAACGCCACTATGAATACCAGTAAAGCTTGAATGATATTTACATCCATGTTGTTTCTCCTTTCAAATCAATGATTTAAGATAAGATTTTTTTAATTTTTCGATAAATTATTATTTGAATAATTTATCAAGATTTTCTACAGGTGTATCTGGAACACGTTTAATTTCCAGCTCTACGCCCAAGTCCTGTAGTTTCTTGAAAGTCGCAACATCGTCATCATCTACAGCAACGCTGGTGGCAACCTGACGCTTGCCGTCTGCCATATGCATGTTTCCGATATTGACTTTCTTAATAGGTACTCCACCTTCTACTAATCTTAGTACATCCTGTGGAGTTTCACAGATAATTGCAATGTGCTGTGCTGGACTTGCTTTTCCGATAATGTCAATTGTCTTCTGAATTGAGAAGAAACGTGTCTGCGCATAAGCCGGTGCAGCCATGTTCATCAATCCCTGACGGAATTCATCTGTAGACACTGCATCATTGGCTACTAACAGAAGGTTAGCTCCTACAACTCCACACCACTGTGTTGCAACCTGTCCGTGAATCAAACGGTTATCAATTCTTGTTAATACGATATCTGGCATTTTGCTCTCTCCCTTCTACCATTAGACATGAACTAATTTACCGAACCTTGATGAGGTGGATTCGATAAGTAAACCCTTTCAGTTCACTTAGATTCTATGTCAAAAAACAGCATAATTCTTTACACTTTTTATCAGTGATTTTGCACTTTTTAGTAATTTTCCGGAGATTTTGCAGGTAAATAATGCAAACTATCAGAAATATACATACCAGCATCAAAATTTTACATATTCCCATGATTTTTGTTAATTGTGTGATAAATAAATTAAATTTGTCTTTTTTTATTACCATTTCCATTTTATGAAAACACTTACATAAAAATATAGAGTTTTCAGTGATTTCATTGCTGCTTGATTTTCTTCCTTTTTCCTTTTATATCAAATCTGAATTTGATATACTAATAGTAATGAGAGGGTGATTGCTTTGTTTAATAAAACAACAAGTTTTATTTTCAATAAATACGGTGAAATCGTCAATGAACTCACAAAGCACCAGACACCGAAGCTCAGTCGCACAATTGTAAAGCTGAAGGACAAGAGCTTTGATAATTTCATGTTCTATACCAGTGACATCTATGTTCGCGTACAGAGCGGAATCGTTATGCTGGTCGTCACAAAGGATGATACTGCCAGAAGCTATGAGCGTTTTGTAGTACATCGCCATATCAAAATACGAAAGGGCGTTAAATTTAATTTTCTATGCATATCCTCCAGTGCTAAGCTGGAAGTGGAGATGGATTTCAAGGCAAAGAAGAGACAGATGTCTACCTATGACCATAATCCAATCGTCTATGAGCCAATCGTACCAACCTTTGAGATAAAAGAAATTCTAGCCTATTATTATCAGGTCCGCAATGCCAGCTATACCTTTCCAGGTGAGAAGCACAATTACTGGGAGCTGACCTTCATCGACAATGGCGAGCTGGAAACGACTGTGGATGGAGAAACGTATCAGCTGGATGAATTGGATCTTATTTTATATGCGCCCGGGCAGTACCATACCCAGAAAACCGGTCACGCAAAATCATGTTCCTATCTCACCATCATGTTTGATATGGAAATACCCGATTCCTATCTTGTCACGAATCGTGTCTACAATGCCCACCGTGATATCCACAACGCTTTAAACAATTTTATTAAGGTCTCCGGCAATGATATGCTTTATGACAGTGAATTGATGCTATGTTACATGAAGGAGCTGCTTATCAAAATTCTGCAATATGACTTCCTTACCAGTTCCCCTGTCGCATCAACACCGATGCAGCAGCGGTTTGAAAATGAGCTGTTAAATGAAATCGTAATTTTTATCAATGACAGCATCTATGAGCAGATCACCATCGAGGAAATCTGTCTGAAATTCTCAATATCACGCTCCAGCCTGCAGACTCTCTTTAAAAATAACCTTGGGGTTGCGCCGAAGCAGTATATCAGTGACCTGAAGCTTAACAAAAGCAAGCTGCTCATTAAAGAGAGTGTCTACACAATCAGCGAAATCGCCAGTATGATGGGATTTACCTCCATTCACTATTTTTCAAGGAAATTCAAGCAGCAGTTCGGTATCACTCCGACAGACTATGCAAAGACGATTTACAATTAGCAGCATCTGTAAAGCATATGGTTATCACAACACACAGATATGTTCACAGATTCCTATTAGAAATATGGAATGAGTTGGTTTATGAAGGAAGAAAAACTCATATTCAAACAATGATTCATAAAAGACAGCTGAAAACCAGACGATTTCTTGTATTGTCTGGTTTTTATGTCCTCATGTATATGAATTTGGATGAAAAAGCGGGTTATTCTTCTGAGAGAACAGGAAAATGTATTTTATATACGGAAAAGATTATGTCAGCGGTAGCAGAAGAATAGAAGCAATCATGTGATTCTGCAACAGCTCTGTGGTAATCACAAAGGGATATTCTTTCATATAGGAAAGACTTCTGAAATCTTAGCGTCGAATTCATAGAAAAAGCACACAATTCCAGCATGGTTTTGTGTGCTTTTCATTATTTTGTTTTCGAAGAGTTTCTTTTCTCCAGCACCTGGTTGACCGCAAGTCTGGAAATTGTAATTTCAATTCCTTTTGCCACTTCAACATCGAGGTACTCTTCCTTTGCACGGATAATCTTTCCCCTGATACCGCCTGCGAACAGGATATCCTTCCCCGGCTTCATACGGTTGAGCTGATCCTTCAGTTCTTCTCTTTTCTTTTTCATCATACGTGCGCTGACGATATAATAGATGAGCAGAAAGCAGATGAGCAGAAAACCAAGGGTGATGCAGCACCAGAGTATGGTATGCCAATCAATCATGCATCAGCTTCCTCTTAGATTCCGTCTGTTGGCTCTTCCTGCTGAACAGGCTTAAATTCATAACGAACAACCTGATCTTTTCCAGTGTTCATTGCCATTTCAGTCAGCATACCCAGTTCTTCTACAAACTGGCGTCCCATATTGACTTCAATCAGCATCGGCAGGTTTGTACCGGCAACAACTTCAACATTGCCTCTCGGGTATCCTACCATAACTGCAGTTTTGAATGGAGACCCTCCACCAAGGTCAGACAGAACCAGAACGCCTTCGCAGTCCTTCAGCTCGTCCAGTGCTTTTGTTAATTCGCGTTCCAGGTCATCTACAGAATAGCTTTCCAGGAAGTCTACTGCTACATAATTCTTTGGTTCTCCGGCAATCAGCTTCAATGAGCTGGTCAATCCGGATGCAAAATTACCGTGTCCGGTTACGATTAGTCCGATCATCTTTATATCCTCCGTTCCTATCTCTTTGTGTAAGGGTGCAGAATTACGCCCTTTACAACACGGTTAACCTCTCCTGTAGGACATGGGTTATCCGGAGTTATATCATATGATAAAGATTTGAATAATGCAAGTACCTGTGCAGCAACGATGTAATCAAATCCAAGGAATGCGTTTTCATGCTCATTGTCCAGATCGAATGAGAATGCATAGTCAACCAGACCTGCAACCTCTTCATCTCTCTTATTCATGATTGCCATCAGCTTGTTTCCTTTACGCTGCGGGCTCATTTCCTTAATCAGATCCACTTCATACTGACGGGTATATGGATCGTCACTCAGATAAACGATGGTCAGGGTGTCATCATTGATGATGGATTTCGGTCCATGACGGAATCCCATTGGAGAATCATACATTGTCGCAACGCGTCCGGCAGTCAGCTCCAGAATCTTCAGCTGAGATTCCTGTGCGATTCCCTTCAGGCAGTTTGCGCCAAGATAAACGATACGGTTGAAGTCATATGCGCCTACAGCATCCTTGAAGAATTCCCAGTTGTTGGCAAGCATTCTTTCTGCAGCCTTGATAACGTCCTCCAGCTCTGCTTTCACTTCATCCAGATTATCCAGACTGAAGCACAGCAGGGTGGCCAGCATCATATTAGAGAAGCTGGAAGTCATAGCGAAGCTTTGATCGTGTGTTTCAGGAGTCAGATTGATTGCATATGCATTCTCTCTTTTTTCCGCTGCCTTTGAAAGAGCACCCTCATGATTGCAGGTAATAAACAGATGATACAGATTCTTACCGCATACTTCATCCGCTACATCTACTGCACCTACAGATTCCGGTGAGTTTCCGCTGCGTCCGTAAGAGATCAGCAGGGTTGGTTTTGTCTGTGACAGATAGTTTTCCGGAGCTGCCACGATATCTGTAGTGGCATATGATTTTGTTTTATAGTTTGTTCTCTTGCTCACATATGTGAAGATGGCGTTTCCAACGAATTCACTGGTACCTGCGCCTGTCAGAATGATATCATAGTCATCGTGTTTCGTTACGTTTTCGATAAATGCCTTGATTTCTTCCTTGTGTTCCTCTACCTGCTTGATTGTTTTTTTCCAGGTGTTCGGCTGCTGGTTAATTTCTGTTGCCGTGTAAATTCCTTTTAAACTTTCCCATTCTTTTGTGTCTTTTCCAAAGATCATGTTCCTTCACTCCTTTTCCGGATTTGAAATCCTTTTCATTACGATTTCATTATAGCTCAGCGTTTATAAAAAAACAACGAGGTGCGCAAAATGTTGTTAATTTGTACAAAATTATTGCTAATTTATATTCTTGTTTTGCTAGACGAAAAAAGCGTTTCCATATATAATGTAAACTAGAGGTGATAACATGGCTAATAAAGCTGTAAATAAGAAGAAAAAAGGCATGAGCGGTGAAGATCTTGCCGGCATGCATATCTATAAGGATGATCACAACCGCTATGTGTATTATAATGTTTTCGATCATGTTGGTTACATTCTGAACGATATTCCAAAATACAAAACCTACAGCTCCCGTTTCATTGTAGGTCTGATTGGCGGTATTCTGGCATACTCCTTTGATTTGGGTGCTCTGCTTTCCATTATCATCGGTGTTGCGGCTTACGCACTGATGGAGGTAAAATTCCGTTTGTTCCTGAAAAAGCAGACGCAGATACCGAATTTCAAGCCGAAGGAACGCCCGCCGAGACTGCTGACTGCCGCAAGTGAAGAAACAAAGAAAATTTATATGAAAATAGCCGCTTATCTGTTGTTTGGTATTCTGATCATTCTGCTTCCGTTCTCGGAGGGTGGCTATGATGATCTGATGAAAGCCATGTGTATTGCATTGGGCATTCTTGCAATCGGTGTTTCACTGTTTCAGGTTCGCGCTCTGTTTTATAAAAAAGCCAATCCTTCTTTGACAGATAAGAAATAAGTAATGAACGGATATCCGCTATATGGATATCTTTTTTTATCCCTTTCTGTCTTCCTTTATCAAAGGATGTATGGATTTTCATATGAGCCAGCACTTCCTCCTATGAGTGCCTGTGTCTGTTTTCAGAATGCACCTTAGGATTTCCATTACCTTCGCAGATGATCTCCAACCGGATGACTATGCTTCCCTTTGCTGGAAAGGCCTGTGTTTCAGGTAAACAAAAAAAGATATGCCGGATGCATATCCTTAATAATATTCATGAATCCAGAGCGGCCGCAGTGCAGAAGCAAAGGCCTCGGCAGCGGATTTCACCTCCAGATTGTAAAGCTTGTTGAAAAGCTCCGGATTATTGATTCTGGCCATGATGAATGGCTGTTTTTTTGGAATCAGCAGCGGAAATATTTTTTCCAGTTTCTCACTCTGGGATACCTCTACAAGTATCTCCTGTTCCCTGCCGATTGCCGCCTTCAACAGACGCATCAATACGACAGATTCCAGATAGATTGCTTCTTCCACATGAATCTCCTGTTTTTTCTTATGGAAAATCAGATAGCCGCAAACCTCCCCCTGCCGGTTCCGATATACCACCATCTGCTTCTGTGTAACCACAATTTCGTTTTGCAGAAGTACATAATATTCCCGATCACGCACATAGCAGCCGTCAAAGTGCTTTGTAAAATTCTGATAGGCCTGTAACAGCTCCTGCGGCTCAGCCGCATAGGATATGTTTGTCAGCGAAACCTTGTGCAGACATTCTCTGGGAACCGTATACAGCTTTCTCTCATACACGGTCTCAAATCCGAACTGCTCATACAGCTTTGGATAAAAGCCGCGAATCAGTGTTACCAGATGATTGTGTCCCGCCTCATCAAGCGCCGATTCCATCAGTCTGCGCATATGTCCTCTTCTGCGATAATCAGGCAGCGTGGACACACCGAGTATGTAGCTGATTTTCAGCTGCTTGTCGCGTAAACGAAGGATATGCTCATTGAGCTGCAGACTGGAAATAATGCGCTGATCCTGTTCCAGAGCAATACAGCGTCCCTTGTCGAATATATTTTTAAAATAAAAATTCAGATAATTTCGGTTTTGATTTGGATACGACTGCTTCCATAATTCATATATTTCTGCCTTGTCCTGCTTCCCTGCATCTCTCAGCATACGTTACTCATCATCCCGTTCTGTGAATTCCACATCAATGACATCATCGGAATCCAGATTGGAATTGTTGCCGGTTGTATACTCTTCCTGCTGCTGGTTCCATTCATTTTCATATTCCTCCATATGCCTGCGTACCTTTCGCTTGGCATACCAGATAAGTATGGAAAATGCAATCACAATAATTGCAACGATCGGCAATATCACCGGCAGCAGTGTTATCACAATATAAATGACCAGGCAGATAAAGAGTAGATAAATGATAACATCCATGTACGATTTCCTCGCTTTCTTCTCTCATTATAATATAAAACCGCACATCTGTGAATGTAAAAGCGTAAAAACTTAACCTGCCCCGGCATCTGTCTGTTCTTTTTCCACAGTCCGCTGCTTCTTTTTGCGTTTGTGCAGCATATACAGCAGCATGAGCAGCCAGAGCAGTAAAGCAGCACCGAAATACAGCGGACCGACAAGTGCAGGACGGCTTTTGGTTTTCACTTCGGCAGGCTTAGCCATCGTCTGTGTGGCATCATAGGCACTTTCCAGACGTTTTTCATACGTATATTCCGGATTGCGGATCATCGGATAGGCGTGCCCCTGCTTCATCAGCTCCTCCTGTACCAGCTTATCATCAGCGAACAGATACACGGGAACCGGCTCTTCGATCTTGCTGGAAGGATCAATTTCAAAACGGATGGATGTTGCATCCTCCAGCAGCTCACAGGTCTTTTGCCAGCCCTCTTCCTTTGTTATTTTCGTATTGAACAGCGAAACTCTGAATTCACTGTCCTGACTTTTCAAAACAATCTGATCCTGGCTGCAGCTGACCAGCTTTGCAGAATAGCTTGTCGCATGCAAGAAAGGAAAAAGTGCAAACATAATAAACAGTCTTAATTTCATAAGATCACCCTTTATAGTCTGCACTTTCTATTCGATTTTATTCCTTGCGATACTGATCTGCCAGTTCCCGCAGCTTTGCAAGGCGATGCTTCATACCGGATTTGGATATCGTTTCATTGAATTCCTCTGCACAGTATTCACACAGCTCGTTCAGGCTGGCTTCCGGCAGCTGTTTTCTGGCATATGCGACATGCTGAAGCTTTTCCGGAAGGCTGTCCAGGGTGCGATAGGTCTCGATCCACTGAATATCCTCCAGCTGTTTTTTGCCGGCGGTTATGCTTTTCATTTCATTTGCCAGCTCACAGTTGTCCAACCGTGTTAAGGAATTCATGAAATCCCGCTGAATGCGGCTGTCCTCAAAGGTGAATACCGCATCACTTGCTCCCACACAGCGCAGAAAGTCACTGATTTTATCACTGGCCTTCAGGTAGACAACCTCCTGATTCCGACGCCGGATCTGCTTGGCAGGAAGATCAAAGCGCTGCATCAGCTTCCATATGAATTTGGCCAAATCCACATTCTGGGTACTGATTTCCAGATGGTAGTTGGATTTGCTTGGAGAATTCACAGACCCTCCGGCCAGAAACGCACCCGCCAGATATGCTCTGGCACAGCATTCCTTGCGTACCATCTTGCTGGAGGGATGGTTCTGCAGTCCGCGCTCTGTCATAATTTCCAGATCACGAAGTATTTCCATCGCCTTGTTTTTCACGCGGATTACATAGATGTTGTTTTTCTTCAGTTTCATCTTCTTTATGACAGACAGCTGTGTATCCACCTGATACAGCTCCTTTAAAAAGCGAAACACGCGCTTGGCGGTATTGGCATTTTCCGTTTTTACCGTCAGATGCATACCCTCCGATGTAAAATTCATCGTAGAGCACATCTGCAAGACAGCAGTCAGCTCCGCCTTCATGCAGCAGGGATGCAGCTCATTTGCCGCAATCTGCGATTTTACTTCCGTTGTAAACGACATTTCTATTCATCCTTACTGTTTATAATCTCTCCGAGAACATCCCGGATTTTATTTGAATCATGGCGGATCAGATCATCATCGAAATTCAATACATCCCGATATAGAATTTGATAGGAATGCTCCTCCTGTGCAACCCGTACAGGTTCACTTCCCATATCCTTGTATTTTTCAAGAATATGACGCTGGGCACGGTTGTTGTGTGTGATTACGATATCCACCGCCTCCGAAAAGGAGTGCTTCTGTATGGCCGCAACATGGTCCTCCAGCGTGAAATCATCCGTTTCCCCCGGCTGGGTCATGGCATTGCAGAAGTAAATCTTTTTTACCGGATTGCTGCGCAGCTGCTCCACAACACCGTCAACAATCAGATTCGGCATAATACTGGTATACAGACTTCCGATACCGTATACGATGACATCCGCTTCATGAATTGCCTGCAGGGCTTCTCTGGTTGGTTCCACGCGCTGCTGATAAAACACCTTTTCTATCCGGTTGTTGAAGTTTGGAATATTGCTTTCCCCACGTACAATCGTTCCATCCTCCATCACGGCATACAGGGTGATGACCTGCAGCGAGCTTGGAATGATCTGTCCCTTTACGTTGAGAAACTTTGAGAATGTACGGATAGCTTCCATAAAGCTTCCGGTTGTTTTTGTCATGGCGGTCAGGATCAGGTTTCCCAGGTTGTGTCCGCCGACATCATCACAATCCCCGTCAAATCGATAGTTCATAAGAGACGTAAAGATACTCTCCTCCTCCGCCATGGCGCACATGACATTGCGTACATCCCCCATGGCAGGGATATGAAACTGACGTCGGATCCGCCCGGTGCTTCCCCCGTCATCCGCTACGGTGACAATGGCCGTCAGATCGATATTCTCAATCTGCTTCATACCACGCAGCATAACAGATAAACCAGTCCCTCCGCCGATTACGACTACATTTTTCATTCGGTCAGCCTACTTTCTTATCTCTGTGTGATTTATAGCAATGATAATGGTCCCTATAGTGGGAATACAGCCAGTTGGTGACAGACACGCTTCGGTGGTGCCCTCCGGTACAGCCGATTCCCACGGTTAAATGATTTTTCTTTTCATTTTTATACTGGATAAACACATAGTCCAGAAAGCTTTTCAGATGACGGATAAATTCCTTCGTCTGATCAAAGCTCATGACATAATCATAGACCGGAGCATCATCGCCAGTCTGTTCACGCAGCTCCTCTATATAATATGGATTCGGAAGAAATCTGACATCAAAAACAAGGTCTACATCCATCGGTACGCCATGCTTAAAGCCAAAGGATACGAAGGAAATCGAGAAGACCGGCTTGCTGTTGAGTGAGAGCTTCTCCATCAGCACACTTTTCAAGCCGTGCTGATCCATCATGGTCGTGTCGATGTGAAGGACCGCACGTTCATTCAGCGCGTTGAACATATCACGTTCCACCTCGATAGCCTCCTCCAGCGTATTCGCCTTGGAAAACATCATCATCGGGTGATGGCGTCTTGTGAATTTATAGCGCAGCAGCAGCTTTTCATTGGATGCGTCCAGAAAAACCACGCGTACATTTACATCTATATTCTCAAAATACTGCAGGAACTTCGGATAATCGATCGCAGTCGTTGCCAGAGCGATATTGCTGTAGCGCGGATCCGGCTTGGCGTTGATAATTTTTCCCAGAGATTCCAGCAGCTGCACGGGGAAATTATCAATGCAGTGATATCCCATATCCTCCAGAATACCCATGGCCGTCGTTTTACCGGCTCCGGACATTCCTGTTATCAATACTACGTTCTGTTCGTTCATTGCTACCACCTCATATCATAAGTTTACCACAGCATACAGGTGTGCGCCAGTTTTTAAGCAAAAATATAAGAATGTGGACATTCCTCCTTGTACTTATGAGAAAAGCAGATACGTAAATGTATTGGCTTTGTTCACATAGTGCTTTGTCTGTCTGCCCGCCTGTTTTCTGTCATGGATAGGCCGTTTGTTCAATTGGCTGTGAACTACCGCCAGCTATATAGCAAGCGGCTTTTAATGAATGCCTGCACATTCATCAAAACGTTTTGTTCGTGTTCAGATACACGTAACTGGTACGAGGCGTTTTCTTTTTATGCGAATAGGAGCGTTATGGGCATAGCCTTCCTGCATGTGCATTTCTACCATATCTCAGAAAGCGTTTACCGCAGTTTTCGATGTAAGCGTTTTAACATTACCGCATCAATATGGTAAAACGTTTTATCAAAACTGTTGACACCGCTTTCACTCCGTGATATTATATCCCCGTAAACGTGATAAAACGTTTTATCAAGGAGATGAAAGACATGAGGTTCCTTTGTAAGGATAATGCGCTTACCGCATCCATCTACATTGATTTGCGTAGAAAAGTGAATTTCAAAGAATACAGAAAAGAGGATGTGGAAACGGCGATTGCCAATTCCCTGTACTCCGTTGTGGTATTTGATGATAAGCGTCCCATCGGCATTGCCCGTATTGTCGGAGATGGCCGTATCGCCTTCTTTATCAAGGATGTGGTGGTGGATCCTGCTTATCAGAAGAACCGGATCGGAAATCTTCTGATGCAGAAGCTGCAGGAATATCTTGCAGGCGCTGCCTGTGAGGGTGCCTACATCGGTCTCATGTCCACACCGAACTGTGTTCCCTTCTATAAAAAGCATGGCTTTCTGGAGCGTCCATGTGACGGAATGGGGCCGGGTATGGTGAAATTTTATGATCCCTGTGAGGTGAGAAAATGAAAAAAGTGATTGTATTAGGTAGTTTAAACATGGATCTGACCATACAGTGTGTCGATCTTCCAAAGAACGGGGAGACCATCAACGGATCTGATTTCTTTGTCAATCCGGGCGGTAAGGGTGGCAACCAGGCGGTAGCTGCAGCCAAGCTGGGGGCCGAAACGCATATGATTGCCAATATCGGCAATGATGTGTTCGGAGAACAGCTGCTGGAGGCACTGCAGGGCTATGGTGTTCATACGAAAGGCGTTTTCCGTGATGCGCATGAAACCAGCGGAGTTGCAATGATTATCCGAAGTCATGGAGATAACCGCATCATTCTGGGGAATGGAGCAAACCATACGCTGCCGGAAGCGGCCTTCGTGGAAATGCTGCAGAAGCTGGCACGAAAGGATGATATCTTCCTGACACAGCTGGAAAATGATTATGCACTGGTAAGAAACGCATTGCGTCATGCAAAGCAGGCGGGCATGTACACGATGTTAAATCCCGCACCTGCCCGTGTTCTGGACAGTGATGTGTATGAGCATCTGGATCTGATTGTTGTGAATCAGAGTGAATGCGAGCTGTTGACCGGGATTTATCCAAGTGATGAGGAGTCCTGTATGGAAGCCTTGCTCAGCTTTGAAGCCAGAGGTGTGGATGCGCTTATCACACTTGGAACACACGGCAGTATGTGCAATGCCTTTGGCAGGTATCTGTTTGTACCTGCACAAAAGGTGGAAACCGTTGACACTACAGGAGCCGGAGATTCCTTTATCGGAGCTCTCTGCAGCTGCCTGTCAAGGGATGTGGATATGAAGGAAGCCATGGAATTTGCGACCAGAGTTGCGGCACTCACCGTAACACGCAGAGGCGCACAGGCATCCATCCCGTATAAAAAGGAAGTAGAGCACTACTTCAAGGAGGAAAACTGATATGAACAAACGTCCGATTATCATCGATACCGATCCGGGTATTGATGACGCACTCGCCATTGCCATTGCATTATTCTCAGATGAGCTGGATGTCCGTCTGATTTCAACCGTTGCAGGTAATGTCGGTCTGGATAAGGTAACCTACAACGCCCTGCGCCTGTTGAAATACTTTGGGCGTGAGGATGTTCCGGTGGCTGTGGGTGCCGACCGACCGCTGATTCGTGAATTTGAAGATGCCAGCAGTGTACATGGAAAAAGCGGTATGGAGGGCTTTGATTTTGAAGAGCCGACGCAGCAGCCGTTAAAGGAAAATGCCGTTGATGCCATGCGCAATGTCATCATGAACAGCAGCGAGCCGGTAACTCTGGTTCCAATTGCACCGCTGACCAATATCGCGCTGCTGTTGAAGACCTACCCCGAGGTGAAGCGGAATATCCGTGAAATCGTCCTCATGGGAGGCAGCGCAAGCCGTGGAAACAAGGGTGTCATGGCTGAATTTAACATCGCATTGGATCCGGAAGCCGCACATATGGTATTCCACAGCGGTGTAAAGCTGACAATGGTTGGACTGGATGTCGGATTAAAAGCTCTGGTATTGCCGGAAGACAGTGAGGAAATCCGCACCATGAACAAAACCGGGGAAATGGCATACTGCCTGTTTAAGAAATACCGCGGGGGAAGCTTTCGCACCGGGCTGAAAATGTATGATGCAACAGCGGTTGCCTATCTGTTGAAGCCGGAGCTGTTTGAGGCGGTGGAAACGTATCTGGATGTCGAACTGCATGGCACGATGACTGCCGGCTGTACGCTGGTTGATCTGAAGGGCTATTTAGGGAAAGAGCCGAATGCCACAGTTTGTCTGGATATCGACGGGAATGCATTCCGTACATGGTTCAAGGAAGCCATTGCGAAATGCAGATAGAATGTATAATATAAAAGGAGAGAACACATATGAATGATATCATTATGTATGGATCTGCACTGATTGCCGTTATTATCGTCGTTATCATGCTGATCAAAAAAATGGATATTAAAGTCACACTGTTTGCCATGGGTATTGTGTTGATGTATATCGCAATCGCCATGGGAAATCCAATCGCAATCAAGGAATTTGAATCAACCGGTCTTACCGTACTGGATCCGCTGAAGGCTGTAATCGATCAATTCAAGAGTACACTTCCGGCTGCCGGCTTCATCATTCTGATTCTGGGCGGCTATTCCGCCTATATGACGAGCATCGGTGCCAATGAGGTTACGGTTCATACTCTTACCAAGCCAATCAAGAAAATTAAATCGGTATATATCCTTGTTCCACTGGTATTCCTGATAGGAAATGTACTGTCTCTTGTAATTCCAAGTGCTTCCAACCTTGCCATCATCCTGCTTGCGACACTGTATCCTGTTTTGCGTCAGGCCGGTATGTCTCCGTTGACCGCAGCGGCAGTCATTGCCACTACCGCAACGGTTATGCCGACTCCTCTTGGCGGTGACAATGTTGCCGTAGCAACAGAGCTTGCAAAATATCCTGCATTTGCAGGTATGAGTGTTACCGACTATGTTATCCAGTACCATGCCATGATTTCCGTACCGACCCTGATTGTTATGGCCGTTGTGCACTTCTTCTGGCAGAAGTTTATGGACAAGAAAAACACAGGTAAGCTGGAAGACAATGTTGAGGTTCACGAGGTTAAGGCGATTCCGGAAGGCGGATTGTATCGTTTTGTTTATACATTGCTTCCCATCTTCCCGATTCTGCTTCTTATCGTTGTTTATATCATTCGCAGCGTAACCGGAAGTAATGTTGATATCAGTGTTGAGGTAGCTTCTCTGCTCTCCTTCCTGATCGCTATCGTGTGTGAAATTATACGTACGAAGGATAGTGGAAAGGTATTGAAGCAAACAGAAGATTTCTTCAAGGGAATGGGAAGTTCCATGCCAATCGTTGCACTGCTGGTTGCAGCTAGTGTATTTGTATTAGGTCTGAATTCCATTGGTCTGATCGATGCTTTACAGACTGCCATGCTTGGTGTTCAGGGATCAGGAATGGGCTTTGTACTTCCGTTGATTCTGATGGGACTGACGATTCTGATTGTACTGCTGAGCGGAAGTGGAACAGCATTGTTCTATGCCATGGTTCCTTTGATGGTACCACTGGCTGAAGCTGCCGGAATCTCTGCCATCGCCGTATCCATTCCGATGGGACTGTGCGGTAATCTGATGCGTGCGGTATCCCCTGTTGCAGCCGTTGTTGTCATTGTTGCCGGTACGATTAAAGCGAACCCTCTGGATATTGTTAAGCGTACCTCTGTTCCTATGATCGCCGGTGTTGTTACCATGTTTGTTTTATCCATGATCATGTTCCTGTAAAATCATCAGCAATCCCTGCAGGATTATGATAAAATAAAGGTAATTATCAGGAAGGGTAATTACCTTTTTAAAAATTACAGTGCAGGAGGAGTATATGAAAGTGACCATTAAGGACATCGCAAAAAAAGCAGGTGTCAGTGTCAGTACGGTGTCGCTCGTGTTGAACGATAGACCATGCCGTGTAGCTCAGCAGACACGCGACACCATCAAGGACATTGCGAAGCAGTATAATTATAAGGTCAATCAGACCGCAAGAAGTCTGGTCACCAGAAAATCGAATATTCTGGGCCTCATCATCCCGGATATCGAAAACCTGTTCTTCTCCGCATTATGCAAACGGATGGAGGAATACCTCCGGGAGCTGGGATACGCACTCATGATCGTAAATTCCAATGATCATGCAGCGGATGACAGCATGCTCATCGATCTCCTTGTTTCAAGAGGGGTTGACGGTCTTGGTATCACCGTCAGCAATGAATCCTTTCAGGATGAAACGATACGCAAAAAGCTGGCATCCCTTTCCATCCCCTATGTGATGATTGACCGTATGTATCCCGATCTGAATTGCAGCAAGGTTTATTTTGATAACGAATCAGGTGCTTATATGGCCATTGAAAAGCTAGTGAAAAGCGGCCACAAAAAAATCGCATGCATCGGAATTTCTTCCGCAAGCAAAACTGGGGCGAGCCGTGTTGCAGGCTATCGCAAAGCTATGCAGCAGTTCCAGCTGGAGGTTCGTGAAGATTATGTTCTCGATGGAAATTATCGCTTTCAGGGTGGATATACCTGTGCAAAGCAGCTGATGAAGATGGATGTTACCGCTGCCTTTATCTGTAATGATATGATGACACTGGGGGTCATGCGTTACTTCCAGGAGCATCATGTCCGCATACCGCAGGATATATCCATCGTCAGCTATGACAACACATTAAACCGGTTTACGCTGGGTACTGAGATCACAAGTGTGGATCAGAATGTCGGACTGCTGGCGAAAACTTCCTGTAATGAGCTGCTGGCACAGCTGCGTGATCCTGCGCATCGTCAACAGGATATCTGTCTGAAGCCGCAGCTGATTGAAAAAGACAGCGTACAAATCATATAATACAAAAAGTGCACCATGGCATCACCCGGGTGTACTTTTTTCATGTATAACCGCACTGGCTTTGGTTCAGGATGTGAATTGGCCTGTATCATTGAAACAGTCTTTGCAGAATTCGCAGGAAGGGAGCACTGCTTTCCCATACCTCCCCCATGATGTTACCGGATTGAGAAATCGTTTCATACTGTTCACCGGTTATCATGTCCTTTAAGGCAGCCGGATTCAATGTAAGAAATTCCCGCAGTACGGCGCTTTGCGACTGCTTTATCTGTGAAGAGCCTGTATTCTTGTTCTTCCCTGTATATAATTGCTCTGTATCCGCATAATCTGCTTGGGCTGTCGTCTGTATTGCATCCGGTTTTCCTTCATGTTTCTCCATCCTGATCACCTTCTCTTTTTTTCTCTGTTCTTTTTTTACAGCTTCGCTTATCTGTGAGGCATCCTGTCCAATCGTCCAAGGTATTGTTTCGTCTTTGTCATTCGGTGTATCCGGTACATAGGGAGACTCTCCTCTTCCACCGCCCTGCCCGTCATTTCCTTCTCCACCGCCATCATTTTTATTCTGGTCAGAAGCATCCGGAATCGGATTTCCGGCAGCATCATGCACCTTTAGCACATAGCTTCGTCCATCATAATATCCACCGATGATTTCAACTCTGGCATAGGTGAACGGTTCTGTTACCTGCAGCATATAAACAACAATATACGGTGGCAGGACAATGCTTCCCGGTGCATACTGCGACATGCTGTGAATGCTGTTGTGTTGAAATTTCCAATGCGTTTTGTCAGTGCTTGTATACAGATGAATCGCTTTGGCATTATATGCCCGCGGAAAATGAAAATAATAATCGGTATCATTGCGAATCATATACAGTGACATATCAAACACAGGTTCGCTGTCGGGGATGATATAAAAGGGAAACGCATGCTCAATGATATCAATCCGTTCCCTGCTGCTTTCATCCGCAATACCATACAAATAAAATGGCTTGTGTGTCTGCATGCCACGCTCATATGCTGTGGTATCATACTGCAGGGATATCTGAAAGCTTTTTTCTTCTCCGGTTTCTGACACAGCAGTCACTTCAACCTGCTTAGGCAATGGCAGATCATCCACCATATGGGATTGCAGGGCTGCAATCTCCTTTGCCGGCATGGGAGTGTCCAGCTTCCATGCCTTTTCCAGCGGTTGATTGTTTTCGACGATAATAACCTCATTGCCGATATAGCAGCCGTCCGGTATCTGAATCGCCTTTGAACCAGTGCCGTTTACCTCAATGCGTGAATACTCAATTTGAAACCAGTCCGCAAGCACGCCGATGCTGTTGTCTCCGTTGGTATAGATATCAACATCCACCATACTTGCGGAATAATAATGTTCCTGATACGGATTTTTATTTAATACTCCGATTGCATTTTCACCCTCAGCACTGATATAATTCTTCTTATCTGTATATTTTGCATATAATCCTTCACCGCCGGCTATTTCCAGAGCTGTTCCCTCTGTGCTGTGAATGCGTAAACCAAATGCACTTACACCGGTATTCATATATACCAGCGGTCTGTTTTTTCCGCTGCCCTCTATCGTCAGTGTTTTTTCTTTATCGACAAACCCCCATGCAGCATCGTTATTGAAATTATCTATATTAACGTTGGAATCCCCATCGATGTTATGTTCAATTCTTACCTGATAGCCATTGGTATAAATGGTAATCTCTCTGCTTGTGATGATATCCGCATTGATGATCATGTCACCCTGCATTTCAAATGTCCCACCCTGCGGATGCTCGTGTACAAAGCTGAGAAAGCGTTCAAATTCCGTTTGTATGCTATCAGCCGCATATACCGGTAACAAATAATGAAGCAGCATACATACCATGATTCCAATTCCTGTTATCCTTTTCATATTCTCTCACCTTTCACTGCATCACTTCTTCTATTTTAGCATATCCTGTCAGCCGGCAATATAACAGATTTCACATTTGAAGCATTCTTTATGCCATGGAATGTATTCCCTTCCGGTATTTATCTACCCTTCCTTATATTATGAGGTATCTGTTGTGATTTTTTTGTTCAGAAAGCCATGACAATCAGGAAATGATAAGAGGATGTGCATAGATTTACATTGTATGCATGAAGAAAGTCTGTTTTCATAAAGCAGATGATTGTTCGTTATACAAGATACTTTAAGAGACAGAAAGAGAAGCATCAATGCAGAAAAAAAGACAGGTCTTCCAATATCCATGCAGGATATTGCGGATGACTGTCTTTCTTTATCCCATTCGATTTACAGCTGTGTGAACATTTCCTTCGGTGCACCGCACAGAGGACACTTGAAATCCTCCGGAAGCTCTTCCCACTTTGTACCCGGGGCAATTCCCTGATCCGGCAGACCTGCCGCCTCATCGTATTCCCAGTTACAGATATCGCAAACGTATTTTGCCATAATCAGATCCCCTTTATCTCATGAAATGCATGCTGTGCCGCAATGGCTCCGTCGTTGGTTGCCGTAACAACCTGGCGCAGTTTTTTCGCAATGACGTCTCCGGCACCATAGATGCCCTTTGCCTTTGTTTCACAGTTTTCATCCACGATCATGTAGCCGCGCTCATCCAGGATACCCAGCCCCTCTAAAAAGGAGGTAGCCGGATCCAGTCCGATATACGGGAATATGCCATGTGTTTTCATTTCTGTTTCCACATTCGTATCCACATTTCGTATGACCAGACCGGTAACGCGCATGCCGTCATCGACAACACGCACCGGCACATGCTTTGTCACCACCGTGATTTTCGGATTATCCTTGATTGCATTTTGAACAATGCTGTCTGCACGGAATACATCCCGTCGTATTATGATATTCACCTTGCTGGCAAACTGTGTCAGATAATTTGCTTCCTCCAGCGCAGAGTTGCCGCCGCCGATGACCACAACCTCCTGATCGCGGAAAAATGCACCGTCGCATACTGCACAATAGGATACACCGCGTCCGACATTTTCCAGTTCCCCCGGCACATTCATCATACGCTCCTGTGTTCCGGTTGCCACAATGACAGCCTTTGCCTCATACTCCGTTCCATCCTCACAGACGATTTTTTTATATGCGCCATCCTCCACACGGATGACATTGCCATACAGGTATTCCGCACCAAAGGATGTGGAATGCTCAAACATATCGCTTGCCAGCTTGGCACCGTTTGTTTCAATAATGCCCGGCCAGTTGCTGATTTCCGCCGTCTTGATCAGCTTTCCTCCGGGAGCACCCATTTCCAGCATTGCTGTTTTCAAGCCGGCTCTGCTTCCATATATTGCCGCACTCATGCCGGCAGGTCCGGCACCAATGATAATTAAATCGTAACGTCGCTCCATTCGTGATCCTCCTTTATGATCGTAATCAGATCAGACATGTCTCTAATGATAGCACAGGGTTTGCACAACTGCATCTCTTGTGCCCGTGATTCTTCATAGACAAAGGCTACCGAGAAGGCGCCCATCTTCTTACATGCCTCTATATCCGTAGGTGCATCCCCTACATAGACAACATCATCATGCGGAACATGCAGCTGTTCACAGGCAGTCAGAATACCAATCGGATCGGGCTTCGGCCGCTCAACGTCCGCACCGCCCAGGATAATCTCAAAATACGATTCCAGATCAAACTGCTTCAATCCCATACGGACAATATCCTGCAGCTTGTTGGACATGACGGCAAGCGGATAATCGTTTGCTTTTAAATATTCCAGCGTTTCCTTCACATGGGGAATCGGCTTGACAAATTCATCATGATGCTCATGATTGTAAGCACGATAGCAGGCGATGATTTCATCTACCTGTTCCTCCTTGAAATAGCGCAAGAAGGACTGCTTCAGCGTAGGTCCCAGAAAGGACTGCTTTTCCTCTTCACTCAATGTATAGCCCGGCTTGTATTGTGCAAAGGTATGCTCAAAGGACTTGTAAATCAGCTCCTTGGTATCCACCAGTGTGCCGTCCAGATCAAAGATCACCGCCGGCTTGTGCTTTTTAAACGGATAGATGTTTTTAAATACCTTATCCCAGACACCGAGTATTCCTAAAATGCCGATCAGGACACCGAGCAGAGATACCAGCTGTGCGACGCGAAGTCCTCCCAGCATCAGGGAATCGGTTCGCATTCCTTCAATAAAGAAGCGAATCATGCCATACCATGCCAGATAGGCAAATGCCAGATCCCCGCGTTTTTTTCTGCCGTGTTTTTTATAAACCACGGTAATCAATACGAAGCCAATCAGATTTCCGACGCTTTCATACAGGAAGGTCGGCTGACGGAATGCACCGTCAATATACATGTGATCACGGATAAAGGCCGGGAAATGATCATAGAAGCTGGCATTTACCACACCGCCATACGCCTCCTGATTTATGAAATTCCCCCAGCGGCCGATTGCCTGCGCAAGCATCATATTCGGAAAAACAACATCCATAATACGCAGTCCGTTATACTGATAGCGGCGGAAGTAGAACCATCCGAATATCGTTCCGGCAATCACACCTCCGTGAATTGCCAGACCGCCCTCCCATATATAGAAGATACGGATCGGGTCTGCCGCATACAGATTGTTCCATTCAAAGATAACATAATACAGACGGGCACCGATGATGGCGATCGGCAGCATCATCAGAAAGAAGTTTTCAAATACCTCTTCCTTATACCCCCATTTCTTAAACTGACGAAGAGATAAAAAATATGCCAGAAAGGCACCGGACAGAATCAGCACGGCGTACCATGTGACCTGTAAGGATCCTATCGTCAATACAGTTTTCATATCGGGAAAAATTGTCATAAAAGCCTCCTATTGTTCATTCTTGTTCTTTTCGATATAGTCAAGGACACGCTGCTCAAACTCCTTGGCGCTGTCCATCCCCATGACGGATAACATATAATTCGTTACCGCAGATTCAATAATGACTGCCATAGAACGGCCTTCACGCACCGGGACAACGATTTTCGGTATGTCGATGCCCAGAATATTCTCATGCTTTTTTTCTTCGATTCCTACGCGGTCATAATCCTGATCCGCTTTCCACGGCTCCAGATTGACCTGGAAATTGATTTCTGCTTTAGGCAGGACAGAGCTTACGCCGAACATTCTGGATACATTGATGACACCGATTCCACGAATTTCCAGCATTTCCCGCAACAGCTCCGGAGCCTTCCCTACAATTTTGTTGTGGATTCGATAACAGTCCACTCGGTCATCCGCCACCAGCAGGTGACCGCGCTTGATCAGCTCCAATGCGATTTCACTTTTCCCCATTCCGCTTTCCCCGCGAATCAGTACACCTTTTCCATAGATGGAGAGCAGTCCTCCGTGAATGCACATACTGGTTGCCAGCTGCTCATCCAGAAACGCCACGATATCGACAATCAGACGGTAGGTCGGGGAGCTGGATAGGAAAATCGGAAAGTTTTTCCGCTTCGCATAGCGCTTTAATACATCCGGACACTTATGTCCCTTGGTCACAATAATGGCCGGTGTCTGTTCGTTGGTGATAAAGTCAAAGGATTTCCGCTGCTTGTGTACGCTCATTGTCGCAATATAGGCAATTTCCTTATCTCCGAGGATAACCAGCCGCTTCTGCTGGGAATTCTCAAAATAGCCTGCCAGCTCCAGACCGGGGCGGTTGGTATCCGCAATGACAATGGGACGCTCCAGAGATGCATCATCTCCGGTTATCTGTATGAAGTCAAAGTTTTCGACAAGCGTTCTGACTTTCACGATATTCTGTTCTTCCATATGCACTATCCTTTCTCCAGTACCTTTTTCAGATACTGACCGGTATAGCTGTTTTCTACCTTGATGATCTGCTCCGGTGTTCCGCTCGCAATGATCGTACCGCCTTCGTCACCGCCCTCCGGACCGATATCAATGATATAATCCGCACTTTTGATAACATCCAGATTGTGTTCAATGACAATGACCGTATCACCGTTTTCCACGATCCGCTGCAATACCTCCAGAAGCTTTTTCACATCATGGGTATGCAGACCGGTTGTCGGCTCATCCAGTATAAACAGGGTTTTACCGGTTGCTTTTCTCTGCAGCTCGCTTGCCAGCTTGACACGCTGCGCTTCACCGCCGGACAAGGAGGTTGCACTCTGTCCCAGCTTGATGTAGCCCAGACCGACATCCTTCAGCGTCTGCAGCTTATGTTTAATTTTATGCATATTGGAGAAAAAGTCAATCGCTTCCTCCACGCTCATTTCCAGAACATCATAAATATTTTTTCCCTTGTAGGTTACCTGCAGGGTTTCTTCATTGTAGCGCTTGCCGCCGCATTCCTCGCATGGGACATAGACATCCGGCAAAAAGTGCATGGATATGCGCAGGATGCCATCTCCCTGACAGGCTTCACAGCGCCCGCCCTTCACATTGAAGGAGAAGCGTCCCTTTTCATAGCCGCGCATCTTTGCTTCCGGGGTCTGTGTATACAGGTCACGGATATCATCAAACACACCGGTATAGGTCGCAGGATTACTCCGCGGTGTTCTTCCGATTGGATCCTGTGAAATATCAATCAGCTTGTCGATGTTTTCAATCCCCTTGATTTTCTTATGCTTGCCGGGACGGATTCTTGTTCTTCCAAGCGCATGCATGACACCCTTGCTTAACACCTCATTAACGAGGGATGATTTTCCACTGCCACTCACACCGGTAACGACCGTTAATGTTCCCAGAGGGATTTTCACACTGACATTTTTCAGGTTGTTTTCGCTGGCACCGACAATCTCCAGCTTCTTGCCGTTTCCCTTACGTCGTTTCGCAGGGATTTCTATCTTTCGTTTCCCGCTCAGATACTGACCGGTTAAGGAGTTTTCATTTGCCATGACCTCCTCCGGTGTACCGGCTGCGACAACATTGCCGCCATGAATTCCGGCGCCCGGACCGATATCAATGACATAATCACTGGCACGCATCGTATCCTCATCATGCTCTACAACAATCAGTGAGTTGCCAAGATCCCGCATATTTTTCAGGGTATCGATCAGACGGTCGTTGTCCCGCTGATGCAGACCGATACTCGGCTCATCCAGTACATACAGAACACCGCTTAAACGGGAACCGATCTGGGTTGCCAGACGGATTCGCTGCGCTTCTCCTCCGGACAAAGAGCCTGCCAGTCGATCCAGCGTCAGATAACCGAGACCGACATTGCTCAGAAAGCCCAGACGATCTGCGATTTCCTTGAGGATCAGCTTAGCGATGTCCTTCTGCTGCTGTGTCAGCTCCAGCTGCTTCATAAATTCGATTGCCTGCTTGACAGACATGGTTGTCCATTCATAAATGTTGATGCCACCTACGCGAACACTTAATGCCTGTTCATTCAAGCGGCGTCCCTTACAGATTGGGCACGGTGCCTCCGCAAGGAAGGTCGCATACCATTCTCTGGACATTGTAGAGCTGGTTTCCATGTAACGGCGTTCAATCAGAGTACATACACCCTCAATAAATTCCGTCTTTTTCATGACATTGCCGCTGCGGCTTGCCAGTCGATAGGAAATGAGATCCTTAGAGCCATACAGTAATATGTCCAGTTCGCTTTTTTTCAGATCCTTGATCGGTTTATCGATATCAATCTTATAATAGTCAATCAGTGCCTTGAAACGCTGCCATTCCAGATTTTCTGTTCCGACAATATTCTTATAATATATAATACCGCCCTGTCGTATGGACTTGGTGCGATCCGGGATCAGATAATCCACATCCACCTTCTGCGTGATGCCAAGTCCCTTGCAGTGGTCACAGGCACCAAACGGTGCATTGAAGGAAAACAGCCGCGGCTCCAGCTTCGGAATGTTGAAGCCGCAGTATTTACAGGAATAATTGCTGGAAAACAGAATCTCCTCTTCATTATATGTAACAACCGCCAGTCCATCACTCAGTTTCAGCGCAGTTTCCAGTGAATCGTGGAGGCGGGAACGATCACTCCCCTTTACGATCCGGTCTACCACCACATCGATATTGTGCTTTTTGTTTTTCTCTAAAGACTCCACATCCTCCAGAAGCTTCATTTCTCCGTCAACGCGGACACGGATATAGCCTTCCTTGCGCAGATGCTCAAACAAATCTCTGTGGGTTCCCTTTTTGCCATGCTCGATCGGAGATAAGATGGTCAGGCGTGTCTTATCCTCAATTTCCATGATACGGTCCACCATCTGCTTGATTGTCTGTGATGTGATGGGTTCATTGTGTGTCGGACAGTAGGGGATACCCACCCTTGCATACAGAAGTCTCAAATAGTCATAGATTTCCGTGACCGTTCCGACCGTGGAACGCGGATTGTTGCTGGTCGTCTTCTGATCGATGGAAATGGACGGGGAAAGTCCCTCAATGGAATCCACATCCGGCTTCTCACTGTTGCCAAGGAACTGGCGTGCATAGGCACTCAGCGATTCCACATACCGTCGCTGTCCCTCTGCGTAGACCGTATCAAATGCAAGAGATGTCTTACCGGAACCGGATACACCGGTCATGATGACAAACTTGTCTCTCGGGATACGGATATCAATGTTTTTCAAATTGTTTTCTCTAGCGCCTTTGATATCTATATAGTCATGATTCATAATCATTACCTCCAAACTTACCATATTATTATACATTAGTATTCCCGAAAAAGCCTAAGATTTCGCATCTTTTTTGTAGGAATTTCAAAGTTTGGAAAAAAATTAAATTTCTTTGAAAGGTTTTTAAGGGCTGCGGCATGTTATAGGTGGAAACCCTAAGGAGGAAACAAAATGAAAAAGAAAGTTATGTTAGCATCCCTGCTGGCAATCGGACTTGCGGCAGGTGTAGGTACACAGATTCATGCACAGGATACAGCTTATCTATGCGGAGGCTATCATTCTCACATGCATTCTGCGGCGGATGGATGCCTGCGTACGTTAAAGGAACAGCAGGCGGCAAGAGATGCGGCTGCCAAACGTCAGGCTGAAGCAGCACAGAGACAGGCGCAGGCGACACGGAAACAGAATGCGTCAACAACACCTGCTTCCAACACCACGGTACAGCCGGAAGCAGTGAGTACAGCGAACGCAAACAGCTCACAGCAGCCGGGATCACAGACTGCACAACAGGTCGCAGATACTGCATCCAACCCTTGCCCATATCACGAAAATTGCGACGGAATTCATCAGCATAGTGAAAACTGTGATGGAACTCACCAGTTGAATGAAAACTGCAATAACGGTATGCAGGGGTATCACCATAGTGAAGGTCGTGGCCAGGGAGCGCATCACGGCAATGGAAACGGCCATCACGGACGATAAAACAAACATGGTTTCAAAAATTGCGGTATAATGGAGACATAGAGGGATGATAACGGTATGAAGAGTGAAGAGGAAATACAAAATGCCATAGAGCTGTATGCGGATATGGTACAGAAAATCTGTGTTCTGCATATGAAGCAGCGGGCAGATGCCGAGGATGTGTTCCAGACAGTCTTTCTGAAGTATGCGCAGAGTGAACCGTTTCGGGACCGTGAGCATGAGAAGGCATGGCTGTTAAAGGTAACAATGAATGCATGCAGGGAGAGATTTCGCGGTTGGTTCCATAAACATGCAGATTTACAGACTGAGGTGGAGGCCTGTGCCGATCTTAGCGAGGCTTCCTATTTCCTGCTGGATACATTGAATCAGCTTCCTCCGCATTACCGTGATGTCCTGTATCTGTTTTATTATGAAGGCTATAAGGTGCGGGAAATATCTGAAATCAAAGGAAAAAATGAAAATACAATCCATACCTGGCTGAAAAGAGGCAGGGAAGCGCTGCGTGAAAAACTGGGAGGTGAGCTTGATGATTTTCGATGAGTTTGACGGCATTCATGCCAGTGATGAAATCAAACAGAAAACCCTTCACAACGTCATGAAGCAAAGAAGCAGAAAGAAAAGAACCGGTATGACAGCAGCTCTCACGCTGTGTGTCACCTGCCTTCTGGTTGTTCTGTTTCAGCCCTGGAGGCTGATGGAGGCTTCTCCTGCACCGGCTCCTGCCCCTACTTTGGCAGTATACAGCTATGTGACTCTGGATATCAATCCAAGTATGGAATGGAAGCTGGATGAACAGCAGCGGGTGGTGAGGGTCACTGCCTACAATAAGGATGCGGACAACATTCTGACTGAGCTGCAGCTGGAGGGAGTGCAGCTGGATACAGCACTTCGGATGCTGCTGGACAATGAACAGTTTTCCGCTTATATGAAAACAGGCTTTCTGGAGGTCAGCGTGTATTCTGAAAACAGCAGTGTTTCTCTGGATCTGGAACAGCAGATCAATCAGCAGCTGGAGGAAGTGGTGCCGCAAAATCAGTTTCACTGTTCCCATTTGGATGATGATACGCATCAGGAAGCACAGCAGCATCATATGTCTGCCGGGAAGTATCGTGTAATTGATGAAATCCTTCGGCATGATTCTGCAAAGAGTGTCGAGGAGCTGCAAAAGCTAAGCATGAAGGAGCTGTATTCCGTTTTGGAGCGTTATGATCCTTCGGCAGTACCGGAGGGATGCCATGGAAGGCAGATGAGAAAAGGGCACCATCACGGCAGCTAAAGCTATTCCCTGATTTCGATACCATCAGCTTACACAGCCTTTTGGATGGGACTACAGCCTTTTGAAAAAGGAAGAGCAGAGAAAAGGAGTGGCAGCTAACATATGTCTGTTGCTTATAACACTCTTACATAAAACAAACACCCCGGCTCTGCTGGGGTTTTCTCATAAAAAAAGCACGGAGCATTCATGTTATATGATTGTTCTGTGCTTTATGCTTTTTGATTATGACAGAAATTTCCGATGCCTATGCAGGAATCGTTTTATACGATCCCTCACAGATTGCTTTGTCCGGGATTTCTTCCTTATTCCTTGATCTGTTTAAAATACTGAACCGCCTGACAGCCGCGTCCCGTGTGAACACCTACCACACTTACCAGCTTGATGATCTGATGCGTTGCATTTGGAAAAGCCTGTTTCAGCTTGTCCATATACACAAGTGCCTCAGCCTCGTCATCCGCATGGGCAACGGTGATCAGATAGGAATCATCCACATGCTCACGCTTCATAATTTCAATTACACGGTCCATCGCCTTGTGCATCGTACGAACCTTGTCCAGCACATCAATTTTACCGCTTGTTTCTTCATTGATTTTCAGAATCGGCTTGATTTTCAGCAAGCCGCCCAATGTGGCTGCCAGCGGTGTCAGCCGTCCGCCGCGTTTCAGATGCTGCAAATCGCTTGGCAACAGTATGGTATTGGTTGTATGCACGATGTGCTGCAACACTTCCTTGATCTGCTCAATGCTTTTTCCAGCCTCATGCAGCTGCTTCGCCAGCTTGATCATGTATTCCTGCACTACCGCTGTTACATGGCAGTCAACATAATCAAACGCGATGCCCTGCTGCTGTGCAATCATTTCCATGGCATTGATCGTACCGCTTAATCCGCTGCAAATCGGTACCGCAAATATCATGTCATAGCCCTGCTGCTTCAGTCCCTGAAACAGCTCCTCAATTTTTCCAAGAGAAGGCAGGGAGGTGGAAAGCATCTTTCCATCCTTCATCAGAGCATAAATTTCATCAATGCCCAGCTCCTCCAAATCCTGATAATTTTTATTGTCACAGCTGACCTGCAGAGGTACGCTGTAGATTTCAGCCTGCGCAAGCTCCCCTACGGACTTCCCGGTCCCACTGTCTGTCACAAATGCTATTTTCATATGATTCAGCCTCCTCTTGTTTCTATTATACCTTATTTTCTCTTCAAAAAAAACTGTGTCTCCCTCGGTTCGACGGTTTCCGCTTGTATAAGACAAAAGGTGCACCGGGCACCTTTTACATTTCCACCTTGTGGATATACTGAATCCCCAGACAGCCTACACCGGTATGTGCACTGATAACTGCACCGATCAGGCCATAGTATACATCCAGTCCGGGAAACGCCTCTTCCATCATGGCTTTCAGCTTTTCGCCTTCCTTTGGCGCCCCGCTGTGAAGAACAGTGAGCGTGTAGGCTTCATTCAAGCCGCGCTCCTGAAATGTGGAGATTGCCTTGGACTGTGCCTTGCTCATGGTACGAACCTTATCGTACACATCCACCTTGCCTTCACTTTCACGATCCAATCGCAAAATCGGCTTGATTTTCAGCAGTCCGCCAAGTGCAGCTGCCAGCGGTGTCAGCCGGCCTCCACGCTTCAGATGCTGCAAATCATCCGGTATAATCAATGTCCCGCTATCTGCCGCACTCGCACGCAGACGCTCCACGATCGTTTCCAGATCATGTCCCTGCTCGACCAATTGACTGGCACTGATTGCCAGATAGCGCTGGATATTGCAGGTTGTATACGATTCGATGACATGCAGATTCACCTGATGCTCCTTGGCTACCGCCTGCATGACACTGGAGGTGGAGGATAAGCCGCCACTCAGCGGAACTGCAATGACCGCTTCATAGCCCTCTGCCTTAAGCTGTATAAACAGCTCCTCCACAAGTCCCATAGGAGGCATGGAGGTTGTCGGCATTTCGCCGTTTCTCAGATACTCATAAATCTCTTCTACGGTTATATTCTCTCCATCCAGAAACATTTTGTCCTGAATGATGATTTGCAATGGCAGATAATAAATTCCTAATTCGCCGGCCTGCTGCTTTGTCAGACCGCTGCCGCTGTCGGTTACGATTGCGATTTTCATAAGACTCGCCCCTTTTCTGTATTCGTGTTCCCTCGCGAATGCAGGGTTTTCAATACGGTCAGTTACACAGACGTGTAAAAATATCCTGTTTCATTATACCAAGTTTATTTTGAAAGTCAAACGAGAATCACCATGTTCTGCTTTCCAATTATCGGATGCCGGGTTTCAAAAAGTCATTTCGACTGAATACAATCGTACTGTAAGGCTCGATATTGACCTTTTTAATCAGGATATCCTCGGATGCTCCGTTATAATATAGCAGCGGATATGCCGCCTCAAATTCATAGGAAAAATATTCTCCTGTCGGATTGAAGATAATCACCATATCATCATGCTCGTCCCTGATTTTATACAGCAGTACCTTTTGGGCGATATCCGAAAAGGACACGTGCTGTTCCACATCCTCTTTCATGGAATAACGCAGAATCGGATGCTCCTTGCGGATACGGATCAGATCCTTTGTGATTTTCACCATATCCTGATACTGGTTTCTGCGCAGATAATCCAGTTTATTGATTTCATCGCTTTCCTCATATGTGTTGGGAAGCCCGTGTTTGCTGCGGGCAAATTCCTGTCCGGAGTGGATGAAAGGGATACCCTGCGCAAGCAGAACCGCCGCCATCAGCATTTTGGCACGGGCAATGCGCACCTCCTTGCTGTCTTCCTTGCAGCATTCCTTCAGCTTGTCCCAGGACGTCATATTGTCATGGCATTCCACATAATTGACAGCGTTTCTCGGATGGGTGAACATCGGCTCCATTCCAATATTCGTACAGCTGCCGCTCAGACAGTTCTTCATGATATCAAGCAGGTAGACTGCCCCGGTGCAATAGCCCTTGACACTGACCTCGTTGGTATTCGTACGTCCCTTGACAACATCCCGGAAGCGATCGGAGAAATGAGCGACATACGGCATCTGTGCATTGTTGGAAATACTGGCACGTTTTCCGGAATCCAGAAAGCTCGGCATATCCCAGCCCTCGCCATAAACCATGAAATCAGGATTGAGTGCTTTGCAGGCTTCATATACCGCATTGATGGTTGCCACATCCAGAATTCCCATCAAATCGAAGCGGAAGCCGTCAATATGATAGGTTCTTACCAGATAGGTACAGGCATCCACAATATATTTATGACACATGTTTCTGCGGGAATCCACATCATTTCCGCAATAGGTACCATTTGAGAAGTCACCGTTTTCATTCATTTGAAAATAGTAATTCGGTACAGTGTTTTCAAAGGCATGTGTTTCCTTATCGTATACATGGTTGAATACGACATCCAGATTGACACGGATTCCCTGCTTGTGGCATTCCTCTATAAGCTTTGTCAGCTCGAACATACGGCCGTATGGATTCGCCGGTTCTGTACTGAAGCTGCCTTCCAGAACACGATACTGCACCGGATCATAGCCCCAGTTATAATGCATCAGCGGATAGTTTTCATCCACAGAGCCAAAATCCGTGACCGGCATCAGCTGAATGTGCGTGATTCCCAATGTCTTCAGATAAGAAAATCCGCTGCATTGCTGCTTCGTTATTTCATTTTCCTCTACAAACCCGCGAAATTTTCCAGGCATCGTGACACCGATTCCCTTCTGCATCGTGAAATCGCGCACGCTCGTTTCGTAGATAATGGCATCGCAGGCACTGGTCATTTTCGGCAGGGGTACGTCACACACGCGGATTTTATCCAAATCGACAACCGCACTTCTGCGTGAATTTTCAATCGAAGCTGTCCCATACGGGTCAATGCTTTCCCGCCAGACACCGTTTACCCGGACAAGGTAGACATAGGTCGCATTCTCCAGATTTTCCAATATAGTATAGCGGTATACCCCCTTGTCTGTCCGTTTCATTTCATACGTATACAGACGGTTGTTCTTGCAGACCTCCAGCTTGACTCTGCTGGCTGTCGGTGCCCATAACGCAAATGCAGTCTGGTCTCTGTCATAGGTATAGCCGAGATCATTACCGTCATAAAAAAACTGTTCATCAAAACGCTCTGTCTTGACGATACCGCTGTATTCCAGCACCACACCCCGTGCATGCTGATGCATCACCTGATATTCCACACCGATTTCGATGGGATCGTATAATGCCAGTGTATATTTATTGTAATTATTTTGTGTTGTTTCTATGGACTGAATGTGAAGGTCAAAGAGATGCCCCTGATCATCCTTCAGATAGAATTTATTGCTGACTCCCTCATAGCTGTTTCTTGACATAAATACAATGACCTTGTCATAGTCATCCAGATATGCCTCGTAATACTTTTCCTGTCGCATACTTATCACCATGTATTATTATACCAGAGTTTTCCAGGTTTATCACCAGAAAGGTAAAACAGGTGCTGTTCTTCTGCTAATCTGTTCAGATTACAGGGAAATGAGGGGTGTTTATGGAATCATACGGATTACAATTTCAGCTTTCAGGAACATAAGACAATCGACAGCAGTAGAAAGGTAAGGAATTTTATACCTTTTTGTAATACAAAGTCATAGAAATAGTAAGCATTGTATTCTTATTGAAAAGGAAAATAAGCTGCTTGATCTGCTCCTTATCTTGGCTTGAAAAAAGCATCTGCACGAAGGATGGTTTTTCAGCATACCACCGTTTGTACAGATACTATATAAGTATCATCAAGCTGATGCATCATGGTTTAAATTCTAATATGCGCAAGATGGCAGAGAACCTTTCCCTTGTTCCGTTTATGCTATTTGGATTCTGTTTCCTTTGCACCTTTGGCAGCAGAAAAGCAGCAATTGGGTTTATTTTCTATTGGCCTTAAGTTCCTTCCATGCCTTTTCCATCGTATCAGGCTCCATAATGAGACGTCTGCCGATATCAGCTAATGCAAGTGCTCCGTCGAACAGTGCCCGGCTGCCTTGTTGTGATATCGTGGCAGCTGCCATTTCACGGGAATGCCCGTTTACACAGCTGTCCGCGATTTTGATATACCCCTGCAGGGTTGGACAGCAATAGCTGACACTTCCCACATCACTGCTTCCCTGCGCAACCTCGTCCACACCTTCCCATGTATAACCGAAATCCTCATACTCATCCTTCAGCATATCCGCAAGAGTATAGTTGATAACACAGTCATCATACGGACACTCATAGGTGGTAATACGACTTGTACATCCGCTCATCGTACAGGCGCCTTCTACACAGGCTTTTGCTTTTTCACAAAGCTCCTTTACATATTCCATCGTTTCCCCGCGGAAATAGTATTCCAGACTCGCATACGCAGGAATAACGTTCGCAGCTTCTCCTCCATGCGCGATTACTCCATGGATAAATGTATTCGGTTCTGCGAACTGACGCAGCAGATTGATTGACATATAGCTCATAACTGCCGCATCCAGAGCGCTCTTTCCGTTCTGCGGTGTACAGGCATGTGCATTCTGCCCAAAAAACTCAAAGCGCAGTGGATAAATGGCAAGTGTTCTTCCCCCAAGGGAGTTCTTTGTATCCGGGTGCAGCATCAGCGCCGCATCCACATCATCAAACACATGTGCAGCAGCCATGGAAACCTTCCCTCCGAAATTTTCCTCTGCCGGTGTGCCAATAATGCGCACCTCTCCGCCGATGTTCGACAGTATGCTTTTTAACGCACAACCCGCTGCCAGTGACATTCCGGCAATCAGATTGTGACCACAGCCATGTCCAACCTCCGGTAAGGCGTCATATTCACACATATAGGCTATGACAGGCCCCGGTTTTCCACTGTTCCATACACCAAGAAAGCCGGTCGGTACCACGTATTCCTCCGTTACTTCAAATCCCTCTTTGCGCAGCATCTTGCACAGGACACGCATGGAACGAAACTCCTGATTTCCGATTTCCGGGTGTTCATACAGATCATTAACCAGATATTTGTATTCCTCCATATGTTCCTGTATATAATGCTTCAGCTGTTCCTTCATATCATCCCTCTTTCCTTTTTCACCATTGTATAGGCGAAACAGATATTTTTCAAGTCAAGATGTCATGAAAGCAGAAAAAAGAACTGAATGTCCAGTTCTTTCCTGTTTTCGTTTATTTCATATTTACCGGTTCAATATTCCAGATTTCATCCGCATACTGCTTGATCGTACGATCACTTGAGAAGTAACCGGACTGTGCGATATTGATCAGGCAGGTTTTTGCCCATTCCTCTTTATTGCGGTAACGCTCTTCAATATTTTTCTGTGCGTGAGAATACGCTTCGAAATCCGCCAGCAGCAGATACTCATCATTCTTGAACATCAGCTCGTTATAAATCTGCTTGAAGTCCTTCGGATCATTGGAGAAGGTGGAATCCACAAAGCTGTTTACCACCTTCTGGATGTTGGCGTTCTCATTGTATTTCCGCCATACATCATAGGTGTTTTCATGCTTGACAAGGGCTACATCATCTGCACGTAAGCCGAAGATTTCCGCATGATCATAGCCTACTTTCTCCACGATTTCCACATTGGCACCATCCATGGTCCCCAGTGTAATCGCACCGTTCATCATAAATTTCATGTTTCCGGTACCGCTTGCCTCTTTACCGGCAGTGGAAATCTGTTCGGAAACATCTGCGGCATTCATCAGAATCTCCGCAATGCTCACACCGTAGTTCGGAATGAAGACAACCTTCATATACGGAGAGACATCCGAATCATTGTTTACCTTGTCGGCCACATAATGAATCAGCTTAATAACCTCTTTGGCAAATGTATAGCTAGGCGCTGCCTTTGCCGCAAAGATAAAGGTTCTCGGATAGATACGGAAGGATGGATCCTGTTTCATACGGAAGTACAAATCGATAATGTTCATGACATTCAGCAGCTGACGCTTATAGGCATGCAGACGCTTTGCCTGTACATCGAAAATGGAATTGACATCGATATCAATATGCAGTGTATCCTTAATATAAGCCGCAAGGATTTTCTTGCGCTCCATCTTCACATCCATAAATTCCTTCTGCAGATCCTTGTCATCTACATACTTCATAAGATCCTGCAGACGCTCCGGGTTTGCTTTAAAATCAGGACCAATCGTCTTTTCCAGCAGGTTGCTCAGCTGCGGGTTGGAGTACAGCAGCCATCTTCTGTGTGTGATACCGTTTGTTTTGTTGTTGAATTTATTCGGATAGATGTCATGGAAGTTCTTCATAACATCCTCTTTCAGAATTTTCGTATGCAGTGCAGCTACACCGTTGACACTGTGAGAGCCGATGATTGCCAGGTTTGCCATGTGAACCTGTCCGTCCTTCAACACGCAGCACTCATTCATCAGATCAGATCTGCCCATATCATGACTTACCTCATATTTGAAGCGACGATCGATTTCCTCGATAATCATGAATACGCGCGGCAGCAAATCCTGTACATACTGAATCGGCCATTTTTCCAGAGCCTCGCTCAAGACAGTATGATTTGTATATGCCATAGTATTCTTTGTAATATCCCAAGCCTGATCCCAGTCATATTTATAATCATCCATAAGAATACGCATCAGCTCCGGTATACAGAGTACCGGATGGGTATCGTTCAGCTGAATCGCAACCTTTTCCGAGAAGTTATCCAGTGTATGATAGGTAGACATGTGCGATTCGATAATATTATTCAATCCTGCGGCTACGAAGAAATACTGCTGCTTCAGACGCAGAATCTTGCCATGCTCGGTGGAATCATCCGGATAAACATTGCGGCAGATTTCACGCACCTCGTTTACATATTCGTTCAGACTGCTCGCATCACAGGCATCATCCGCAACCTCTGCACTCCACAGACGAAGTGTATTTGTCAGGTTGGTGTTCTGTCCGACAATCGGCATGTCATAAGGTACGGCGCGTACAATCAGGGAAGGCACATGGTTAACGATTGCCTTGCCGTCTTCTCCCATCCACATGTCCACATGTCCGCCAAAGTTGACATTGACTGCATGCTTCGGTTTCCGCACTTCCCAGACATTGCCTAAAGACAGCCACTGGTCAGGTACCTCAACCTGCTCGTTGTTTACGATTTTCTGTTTGAAGAGACCGTATTCATAGCGGATACAGTTTCCATGTCCCGCCAGATTCAGACTGGCAAGTGAATCGAGGAAGCAGGCAGCCAGACGACCCAGGCCACCATTTCCAAGACCTGCATCGCTTTCCAGATCCTCCAGTTCATTGATATCCTGTCCAAGCTCGGCAAGACCTTCCTTGGCGATTTCATAGATTCCCAGATTCATCAGGTTATTTGTCAGCAGTCTTCCCATAAGAAATTCCATGGAAAAATAATACATCTGCTTTTCCTGTTTTTCGGATACGACATTCTTACTGGCGTTCCAGTGAATGCTTGCATAGTCACGAACCATTTCCCCCAGAATCATATATTTTTCAGTGATGTGGGCCTGTTCAAAAGAACGGCCGTAGCGCTCTATAATTCTTCTTTGAAACTCTTCCTTGAACTCATTTTTGTTTTTAAATTCGTTAGCCATAACTTTAACTACTCCTTCCAGCTCGCCTTTTATTTTACATTATTTTACACGTAATTACAAATACAAAAACTGTACGTAAAGTGCGCAAAGCCTCCCTTCTCCTGCTATTTTATGGTCTTTCTTCTCTTTTGTGACAAACAGAAAGAAAGGATACCGCTTCCACGATTTATGAAAATTTTAAAAGAAAAGAATATCCGAGCATTTCTCTGATATTCTTTCCATTTATTCTATATTTAAACGTCGTCTTTCGATTGTTTTATAATTTGTAGAAATGTATACAATGCCTTATTCTCTTACGAACTTATTCAACTTTTTTGATATATATCTTGAAATCACCATATTCAGGATAAAAATTTATGATATCCAAATACTCGTTTCCCTGAATTTTGAGAATTGCACTCTTTTTATTTTTAACCTGTACGTTATCCACAGCCTCCCATTTATTTTCAGTATTCATCTCCACCTGGAAAAATATCTCTGCATTTTTATGCTTACCTTCGACACTTACTTTGTATGTGCCTGCTTCAATTTCTTCTCCACACCGAAATGCTCCTGTGGTATTGTTCAATACGGCGATATCATCATGAAATTTCAATGGTTCGAATTTAGAGCGCGTCATTATCACAGAGCTACCCTGTGATAAAGATATCTTGTTATGATTGTAATATCTAATATTCAAGATTGTTTGATTAACTCCAAGATTAAATGCGTTCGTCTTAACCGGCTCCTTTGTAGAAACGTCATAGTATCCAGGTTCAAAGCCATCCGCACCGACAACATATTCTTTGTCTCCCGCAATTACAACTCTGTCTGTCGGGCTAGATAATGCACTCCCTTGCAAGGATACATATTCTTCCTTGCTGCTATACTGTGTAGCAATAATTCCAATTGTGCATACTGCTGCTATGCCAAGCACGACAGCTGCTAGCTTGTGTTTCTTTTCCATGGTACGCCCTCCTATTTAAGCTGTTATAAATTTTAGACTATTCAGCTAATTTCCTAAAAGTTACTAAGAAATAAATTCTATTCCAGATTTTGTATAAGTCAATCACCTTCTTTACTGTTTTTAAAGTATGCTATCCAAGTATGATCTTAATTTATTGTTTTTCCCTTACTTCGGATTAAATATGCCTTTATTCATTTTTTTTAAATCAATCCCCTATTGATCTATACTGACAAATACAGAGGAGGACATAAGAACTGTCCCCAAGACGATAGCGCTCAATGCCGCTGTAATCACTTTTTTTCTTTTTCATTTTCTTTCCCTTTTTAAACCACCTGTTCATACTTGTAGAATATCATATAGACTCATTGCACCGCTGATTTCTTAAGATTTCTTTATATTTGCTCGATTAGCGAATAACAGTATAAACCGCACAAAAAAAGCAGTGCAAGCATATCTGCCTATACTACTTTGTTCGTTCCTTATAATCAATTTTGTTTCTCTGTACATAAATTGGTCTTCGCTTTGTCTCCATATACGTTCTGGCAAGATACTCACCCATGATTCCAAGACAAAACAGTTGAATACCACCAATCAGCAAAATCAGACAAATAGTTGTCGCATAGCCTGGAATTGTGATTCCCATAATCAATTTCTGTATCAATACCACTATTAAATATAGAAATGCCAGTCCTGAAAATGTGATACCGAATACCGTCGCTATACGCAGCGGCATCGTCGTAAATGATACAAAGCCTTCGATTGCATATTTAAACAGCTTCCAGAAGGACCAGCTGGACTGTCCGTTTACACGATCCTGAACATCATAAGCCATATAATATGTATGAAATCCGACCCAGGAAAAAATTCCCTTTGAAAACCGATTATTTTCAGGCAATGACAAAATGGCATCAACCATAGGACGGCTCAGTAAACGAAAATCACTAGCTCCATCAACAAATTCTACTTGTGAAACACGATTTATCATATGATAAAATGCTGATTTGAAGCCTCGTAAAATTTTTCCTTCCCTACGCTTCTCCTGGAAGGCTGCAACACTGTCCAGATTGTCATCCTCATCAAGAATCTGCATCATGCGAAGAACATAGGCCGGATCCTGTTGAAGATCAGCATCTATAATAACGGTATAATCACCAACTGACTCTTTCATCCCTGCATACATTGCACTTTCCTTTCCAAAGTTGCGTGAAAAGTTTATGATGTTAATATGAGCGTCCGGATATGTCTTTACAAGCTCTTTTAGCTTAACATAAGTTTGATCCCTACTACCATCATTGATGAATATATACTCATAATCAAAGGTTTCATTCCGAAAAGTAGCTTCGACCTTTTCATAAAATAACTCTACGTTATCAGCCTCGTTATAACAAGGCACTACCAGCGACAATTTCATAATACATCCCTCGTTTCACTATTCCTGCGTTTTTGGTTTGAAAATCATAAATTTACAAAATACGTAATTGCCTATAACCGTAACAATGCTGACAAAAATCTTCGCAATATTTTCATTCATAGCTGCTAATTGGATACAGACAAACAGCAGAAGACTTTCCACAACGAGTGTTACAGCACGCAGAGACACAAATTGTAAAAATTCAGCTTTCTGATCATTTCCTTCACTCTTGAACACATATTTTCTATTCGCTATATAGGCGAACAGCACTGCAAATATCCATGCTATAACATTTGCTATTAAATAATGCAGTTGTATATGTGTACAGAAGAAATACACAACAAAATTCACAAGTGTTGTCAAACCACCAACAACGACATAGTTTAGCAGTTCTATTATATTTTTCTTCTTCTCATCCATAAAATACCTCTTTCATACCTGCTTAGCTTATATACGCTATATATAAGAATACGCCATTTTCCTTCTGTTTTCCAGTCTTTTATCAGCAATCAGTAATAAAGAAATCATATCTGATTATAAAACCAAACATTTATAGCAAAGGAAAGCCAGCTTCCTTCTATATTTTAACATTCATAATTTTTGTTTGCTATCAGCTTTATCTTAAGGTTTCTTAAAATCTGCAAATCATTGCATTAGTTTCATTGTTCCCATGATTCTGCGATTCATTCTGCAATAACCAATGGCAGCTCTAATACAACGGTAAATGTATTCTCTTTTACATCAATATTCATTGTTCCATTATGCATCATTATTATTTTTTCTACACTTTTCAATCCAATTCTGTTACTTTCTACTTTTTCATCATCTATGCGAATCTGATTACTCATGTATAACTGGTATTGATTTCCTTCGCAAATTCCACGCACAATGGCTGTAGCACTGTGATCTGCATATTTATGCATATTGGAGAATAAATTATCCATTGCTCTTTGCAGCATTTCAATATTACATGCAATCTGATAGTGTTCATCCTCCAGTGTATAGGTGATTTTCATATCATCCTGCTGCATAAACTCAATATTTTCTCTAATATAATTCAATAAATTGGAAAGCGGCTGTACTTCCAGATTCAGAGATTCTTCTTTTTCAAACACCAGAAAATATTCAAACATTTTATTGGAAAGACTTCGAATCTGTTCCACCTTTAACAGGGAGCGATCAAGATATTCTCTTTTCATTTCCACACTGCCTTCCCGATAACGAATCAATTCCAGATAACCAAGTAAAGAGGTTAAAGGTGTACGCAAATCATGCGATAGTGTTGTAATCAATTCCTGATTTGCTTTTCTCGCTTTTTTTTCATTTTGCATGTTGTCATAAAAGCTCTTCTGCATACTGCGTAATTCGTCACTCAGCTGACCTATTTCATCACTTCCATAATACTGGAAGGAATGGCTCCAATCTCCGCCTGCTAAAATAGAAGTATCCTTTTGTATTATTTGAATAGCTTTGATTTTATTTCTTATAAACAATTGAAGAAATATAAGGAGATAAGAAAACGAAAGAATGACAGATACTATCAAATATGGTAAAGTATAGTTCAAATAGGGATAATAGTTTATCCTTAATTGAACAAAGCCCTGATCATTCTCCATTATATAATTATAGTTGATATGAGCAGTTGATGCATACGTATGGTTTAAAATGTATAAATCATTATTCTCATACATTTCATTCATATATGAATATTCATATATTTTATCTTTTTTATTAGGAATAACTTCAATGAACGAATACGTTGTATCAGGGAGATTATTTTTTAATATTTTTTCAATTTCTTTGTTATTTCCCTTACTTATATCTATATTACGTAATTTCTCCTGGATGACAGCTGCTTGCTCATCCAGTGCATGTTCATATAATTGTAGTTCTCTCATAAATGCAATAGGAACATCACGACCTATGTATAAGAATACAAGCATAAAGGAAACAAATAGAATTGTTCCTATACTAACTAGGAGAAGTTCTGTTGATAATTTATGCAACCGATGTAGCTTAGGTTTGTTCCATAAGTGATATAAAACCGTTTTTAGTTTACTATTTTTTTGCTCATACCTGTATAGTATTATCATAATGAAAGAGATTATAATTGCATTAACTAGACAAAATAATCGATAAGCATTTAAATAGCTCGTTATCTTTGGATGAATTTGTACACTCAAAATTCCTCTAGCAAACGTTATATCTATTGTTTCCCTGTAATGCTGTGTTTCCTCGATATAATCATATCCTGTCTCATATACCTGAACTTTCTTTTTTTCGCCATAAATAGTTGACCATATATGATAATCATAGTCCGGAAACAATTCGTTTAGCTTATTTGTGACATCATTTATATTTTCAGGATAAATATATTTCTCTTCTATAACAGGCTTTAGCTTCTTTTCCATACTTTCCTTGGTTTCGAATTCTACATAACCTTTTTTATATAGAGAGTCCAATACATCATAACGAAAAGCATACACAGTGAAAAAGGTGATAAACGCAACGGTTAAAAGAACATATGTTTTTAAAAACCAGCCATTTTTTTTCTTATTCAAAGCGATACCCCTTTCCCCATATCGTCTTAATATATTTCGGATTTCTGGCGTCCTCTTCTATCTTCTTTCTGACATTTCGGATATGCACCATGAGGGTATTATTTGCAGATGTGAAATAAGGCTCATTCCATACAGATACAAATAATTCCTCAGCAGAAAACGTCTGGTTCCTATGTGTTGCCATGAAATGTAAAAGCTGATATTCCAGATCTGTCATTGCTATCTTCTCTCCTTTTACATATACTGCCTCATCGCGTTCTTCAATGCGAATATCCCTGATTTGAAGGATACGATAACGCTTTTCTATTTCCGCCTGCTTTCCCTGATAGACCATAAAGCGGCACAGCATCGCTTTTACACGCACCAGTAATTCCGAGTAGGAAAACGGTTTGGCAAGATAATCATCCGCCCCTTTAAAGAAGCCCTGCGCTTTATCTTTCTGTGTACCTTTCGCTGTAAGAAACAAAATTGGTGCATTACTATGTTTACGAATCTGTTCACACAGCTCATATCCATCCATGTAGGGCATCATAATATCCAAAATGTATAAATCAATATGATCGTTCATATACTCCAACGCTTCTCTTCCGTTTCTCGCTTCTGAAACATCATACCCTTCCTGCGTAAGCAGAACACGGATAATTTCACGAATTTCCTTATCATCATCTACAACAAGAATACGGGACTGCTCCATATGTATCACCTCTTACCTATAAGTATACAGAACTTTTCGAATAGGACGAGGATTTTTTAAGATTTCTTTATATATGAAAAACAGATCTGTGTTTTGTCACAGACCTGTTTCTTCTTCTATTTCTTTTGTTTCAACCGCTGCATGGATACTTTTTGTTTCAGATAAAGTGCTGTAGCAATCAGCAAAGAGAGTATACTGACCATAATTCCAGCGCTTTTTCCTGGCATTTGATACGTAATTTCTACAGTATGATGGCCTTTCTTTATTGGAAATCCAACAAATGCTGTATTTACTTTTTCATATGCAATTTCTTTGTTATCCAAACGTACTGTAAATCCCTTATCAAACGGAATAGAGGTTACAAAATAACCGTCATCTCTAACGTCTATTTCTCCCTTTAATACATTATTACCTGACATGCGCTCACCTTTTAATGCATCTATGCTCTTATGTCGCTCGGTTAAGACACTGCCATCCATAAGGTATGCCTTGGGATTTTGAATTGTATAAGCCCCTTTCTCCAATTTTAAAGTGATATCTCTCCATGGCTTGTCTCTATCCAGAACATAACGAAAATTATTTCTATTGTTGCCATACATATCACTGTTTGATCCGCGCTTATTCACAATGCCGTTAATTTCGATACCTACGACTGTTCTTGACGGCTTTTTAATTTCAGTAATCGGCAGATCCAAAATAAGCAATTGCCCGTCGATGCTTTGATCCAATCGTAAGTTTATCGTGCTTTTTTTACTTACTGTCAGTTGATAGCCATTTTTAAGCTTCTTCACAGTAACAGAATCATCCATGTGCAAAAGCTTATATGAAAGCTGCACTTCCTGCAGGCTGCTCTTCCACTCTTTCACATCAGCTCTTTCAACAACTGCATTGTTATATACAGCTTCCATGGAATAAGGATATTTCAGGTCTTGAAATTGCTGTTTGGATAACAAATCCGATGTTGCATACCCCATCGGCAATACATTCTCATTAACGGCTACATAACCGTTTTTATCACCGGACAGGATGCTGTAATGCAATGGAACAGTACCCTTACCATATAGATATTTAACAGACATCAGTGACTGAAAGAAAGAATTTTTTTCCGCAGTGACGGTTGCATTATTCGTGCTTGGTCCCGGCATCCCCATCACCTTGTCCGTAAAATAGGAATAATCCTGATTTCGATTTGAAGAATACAGAGATGTTTTATACATTCGGCTATCCAGAACCTGATTACATGTACGTAAAGCATAATGCAGATCATCAAAGCGATAAAGAGAAGAGTCCTGATCCAGCGCAGCTTTCACCTGTGCTTTTTTATCTGTATTTTCAAATTTTGAGAGTTGAGACTGTTTTACGAAATTCTCAACTTTATTTGTTGGCATTGTTAAAAGCAAAGGAAACAGCAGATATATACCAAATATATATTTTTTTCTTGTGACCGTATATAATATAAAAATTCCTGAACAAAAGAATGCGTCTATCAAATACAGAAGCTTCAGCTTTTCCAATTCAATAAAGAAATAAGGAAGGAATAAAAACGGTAAAATCCAAAGCAGCCTGCGAGATGGTTTGTTTTCCATTTCAGACAGCATTTCCGCAATCATATAGCCAATGAGCGGAATCATTGGAATCAAAGACTTTTCCCGTACATACTGCAGACCATTTAAAATATAACAAAACAAGGGTAGGATAGTAATCAGTAGAGTCATGATACCCAGAGCTCGTTTTTCTTTGGAATTTCTGAAAATAAAATATACAACCGCAGCCAAGGCAATCACACACATACCCGCAGAATACGCATTGGATCTGAATCCGGTATAGGTGAGTGCGCTGATATCCATGTCCGGCTTCAACAACTCCATAAGTGTTGGGGATTGGATTGCTTCTCTGGTATGACTGAACATCATGATTACCGTTGGAAGGAGAATGAAACAGCTGATGCCTACACCGATAAGCACTTGTCCCATCAGCCTGCCTATGGTTTTAAGAGACTCCAGATAATCAATTTTTTTCTGCATTCGCAGGATTTCATATATTGCATAGATACCGCACATAAAGAGAGCACTGACACTATAGAAATAGCTTTCCAGAATCATCAGTACAATACCAATCATCATAAGAGCACTTTTCCTTTTTTGAAGATAGCGTTGAATTCCGATAAATGTCAGTATAAGCCATGGCATATAGTTGATGAACATCACATGCTTATGCGTATGAAACAGCATGGGACCTGCACATAAAAAAATAACCGAAGCAAAAAATGCAGCATGTTGCGAAATATTTTGTTTCCTTATCCAGTAATAAAACAATTCCGTGCTTGTGATTGTGAGAGCAATGCTGCTGATCATAATGTAGGTAGACATCTTGATCATAGGAAACGCATAGGATAGCAATATCTCCGGTCGCAGCAGCCCGTAATAAATAAACTCTGCCATATTCTGACCAGCTCCAAGCTGTAATGAAAAGTCTGGATACAGCTGTCCTGTTTGATAAAAATTCTCGCGGAAATATTCAGCAAACGCCACATGCTGACTCAGCCAGTCCGTTATGGAACCATATACAAGCTGTTTGCTTTGCAGCAGCGTAAAGAGAACACCTGTTATCAGAACAATGAGTATTCCCAATACTGCCATATAACGTATATCATTTTTTTTCATTGCATTCCAACTTTCTCTAATTCTTTACTATTATTAACCTCTATGATTATATCATTCTATGAATTGCGACTTTCCTTTTTTTCCTTAAATATTCTTAAATTTCATCATATTTTTTAAAATGCCTAACGGCCCAATAATATGAAAGAAGGAATAATCGAAGAAAATTCTTCAATTACTCCTTCGCATATAACTCATGATTGTTTCAGCTGTTGATAAATAAAGCTGCTTACTCTTTTGGTACTTTCTCCATCCTGATACATAAAATACATATCCTTAAATGCTTTTATGGATTTCTTATCATAATCTTTTATACAAAGCTCTTTCGTCAGGCTCTCTGCTGTCTGACATACCGGAAAGGGTATGGATTTCAAATCTATGTTGAAGCCGAGTGTTTCTCCATATTCCGCAAGATCAGGCGTATAGAGAATGACCTTTTTCTCCATAATTGAAAAGTCAAACAAAATAGAAGAGTAATCCGTAATCAGGCAATCTGCTACCGTATATAGATGATTCAGCTCTTCATCTGTTACATTCAGAATCCGCTCACCACTTCCAAGGTCAACATCACGCAGCAAAGGATGCATCTTATACATAACAGCATAATGATCCGGTAGCTTCTCAATCAGAGATGAAAGATCTAAATCCACATGACGCAGCCCCTTTATGATATTACCTCGAAAGGTTGGAGTATAGAGGATTACATACTTACCCTGCAGTTCAGGGTACTTTTCCAGTAGCTCATTTCTATATGCCAGTCTGCACGCCTTTGAAAAAAGAGCGTCCGTTCGTGGTATTCCTAACGGCAGCACCTGATGCTCATTAACACCAAATGCTTTCGCATATACCGGTTTCCACTGATCACTTGTAGAAAGAACATAATCATAGTTTTTTATCTCATACTGCCTATCAATTTCATTTCCGAACTTCTTTACAGCACCGCATGCATGCCATACCTGAAGCACCCTGACCTGCGATCTTTTAAAATGAGAAACTACATAATTGTTATCGTTTAAAATAACAACTTTGCTTGTATTGATAAGAAATACCTGTTTAATACAATTTAGGAAATATAATAAATCACCTTTTATCGTCTTTTCAAACTTTGTGAGAATATAACGTATTTCAATATCCGGATAACGCTTCAGTTCTTCATCCAAGAGTTTGAAATCACCTGTAAGTATTTGCGAAGTCAGTGTTACAAAGGTGATTCGATTTTGTCTGACTGGCAGACATTTTGCCAGTTGATAAAAAAACCATAATACCATATGGAGAATAAGCTTTTTTAATCCCATGTCCTCATCTCCTGTTCTGTGAATCAATATATTTCTTCATACCGAATGTATATCTGCTTTTCTTAAAATCAACGCATTCCTTCACCTTAATATTTGGTAAAATTCGTTGGAATTCGCGGCGATAGGCCTCCATCCCGGGAAATCTGTGCAGCAGTCTCTTAAGTTCCTCTTTAGGCGATAACTGCATACGAACATCCATGACGATATAATCAAGGCATTCATGAAATTCCTGATACAGCAGTTTCTGTGTAAGCGGAGTGAAATCCTGACGATCCAAAACTGCTATTGCACTGTGATCCTCCGCAGCTTCCTTTAAATATTGGATGTCCTGCAGCCTCTTTATTTTCGGTATAAAGTACACTGTACGCTCTTTATTCTTATTATCAGCATAATCTGTAATGGAATCCACAGGAACCTTCTTCAGGCATACTGCAGGATCAAAAGCAGCTTTGGATACAAATACATCTGCATATGCATTCCATGCAGCTTTGCTGATTTCCACCGATTTCTGCTTCGTAATATATTCCTGAAGCTGTTTTAATGTTTCCGCCTTTACAAATGGAAGATCTTGAACGGAAAAATACATACCACGATCTCTGGCATATTCTTCAGCATCATAAACAAATAATATGACAGGTCTTTTTGTCAGTGCAAAGTCAAACAGTACACTGGAATAATCTGTTATCAGCATATCGCAGCCCATCAGAAACTCATAATTATCTACGCCCTCAGGAAAGGAGCATATATGCTGATAGCCTTGAATCGGTATCACATCCTTTACAAGAGAATGCAGATTGACATAAAGCATCTGATCGTCATTCAGCGTTTCATCCAATACCTGTAATATCTTTTTCAGTTCTTCGGCATAGCCCGCTATTTCCAATGCAGTGCTTGTCAATCCTCTCCATGTGGGCATATAAGCTATCATTTCCAGTTTCTCCGAACCATACCGTTTTTTAATAGCTATCGTTTTCTCATGCTCATGAAATACAAGATTACGGGGATATTCTGCTGTATAGGATAGCCCGGTAAATAAATTTGTCAAATTATAGTCTTCTATCATCCTCTGTTTGGTGAATACATTTGGAAACAGAAGCATACTGCTTTGCAGAAAGTTTCGTTGTATATTACTCATATCCTGGATACCGTTTTTCATTTTCTTACCTAATGTTTTCCATGGTGTTCCATGCCAGGTATTCAGATACACCTGTTCATCTCTTCTGATAAAGTATGGTGGAAATGTAACATTATTAACTAGAATTTCACTGGTTGCCAGAGCCATTTGATATGCTTTGCTGTATACAGGAACGAGTATGGCAGTCTCCAGTCCGTGCTCCTTCAGCAGCTGTTTATGCTCCTGCCTATTTTTTTCAGTTGTTGCAATGTATATTTTATCAACCTGCTTCTGAAGCTGCTGTGCGATATAGAAGGGTGAATCTGAAACGGTTTTTCCCTGAAAGGATTCGATCAGCACCTGTCCCTTTATCACCGGATGCTTTTTACAATATGCGTGATAGGCATACCGTGTAATATAGGAACGCTTGCTCACCAGTCGCTTAAGTTTACTGACCGTTTTTTTAACAGTCTTCATACAGGTGAGTGCACTTTTGGGTACAAACATAAACAAATACCAGAAAGCTTTATATGGAACCATATACTTGATTTTACGGTTCTTATATACATCCTCAAAAAAGATACTGTTTGTTTTCCAGTTTTTAAAATTCCTGTTCATATGTTGAAATCCGGTTTTGATCATTGTTTTTTTAAGAGACAGATTATGGTACCCCGGAAAATCCTGAAACCGCAGCAGCATATGCTTCAGATTAAGAAAGCACAGGATGTCCTGGTACTGATTAAAAGCATTTTGCTCTTTGTAATATGTATTTACCAGCTCCATAGACTGAAACATCTGTAATGTCTTACTGCTGTAGGTAGCTGTGATTGCCCCCTCTCGTTTCAGTATGTAGTAGTATAACGGTTCATCAACCTTTGAAATTTTATTCGCATGTAAAAATAAAGTCCAGGTTACTGCCATATCTTCATACAGACAGCCTTTTGGATACCGTATTCCGGTCTTTATAAATAATTCACGCCGATACAGCTTGTTCCAGGCATAGGTAGAGTTCATATACAGCAATCGAGGATTTTCCTGCAGGCTCTTGTCAAATTCCTGTAGATTTCCTTTTTGAAAATGCCGGAACTGCCCGTTTTGTTCCTGTACACCATAATATCCGCAAACAACAATATCCGCGTTTTCCTGCTTCGCTTTCTCATACAGCTTCTGATACATCTCGATATCTGTATAGTCATCACTATCTACAAATCCAACATAGGCACCACTCGCATGCTCCAAACCATAGTTTCTAGCGTCGGAAAGCCCCCCGTTTTCTTTTTTCAATGCAATGATTTTATCCGGATAGAGAGAAGAAAACTCATCTATAATTTTCTGTGAATCATCCTTCGTTCCATCGTTTACAACAATAATTTCGATATTGGATAATGTCTGATGAACCAGGGTGTCCAAACAAACGCGTATATATTTTTCAACATTATATACAGGCACGATTACACTGACATCTACACTTTTTGACATACGCATCTCCTTACTGCTCTTATAAGCTGTCTGTCTATACTGTATTTTAACACAGTCACCATAAACAGACCATCCCTTAAACATATTGTGCCTGAACGATTATATAAAGAAGTCAGTGTCAATAGACACTGACTTCTAACTTTCAAACGACAGGCTATTACATTCTTTATCCTGATGTTTACTGATTTTGCATAACCCTTTGAAAAATCTGTTCGGATGCCGTACCTTTTTCATACTCGCAGAACTTCTTACGGAATTTCTGCAAAGCCTCGTCATGCTCCTGAGCAACTTTATCAATATTCACAATACTCTGTATCACCTCATCGGAAGTTTTCAGCAGAGGTCCTGGTGCCTCTGCGACAAAATCAAAGTTAAATCCACGCAGAGTATCTCTGTAATCTTCCAAATCATATGTGAAGAACAGCATTGGTCTGTTTAAAATTGCATAATCAAACATTACAGATGAGTAATCTGTAATAACAATATCGGAAGCAAGATAAAGCTCCTCAACACTTGGATAGTTACTTACATTGATTACAAATTCATCCAGCAGGTCTTCCTTCAGACCTTTAACTGCAAAAGGATGTATACGCAGCATCAGAACATAGTCATCCTGAATCTGCTTTTTCAACTCCTGAATATCAATTTTCATATTGAACTGATTTCGTACACGCCATGTCGGAGCATACATAATCACTTTCTTCTCCGGTGAAATACCAAGCTTTTTCTTTATATCAGTAATATCCTTTTCATTGTTCTTTGCAAACAGCACATCATTCCTTGGGTATCCTGTTTTCAGAAATTCTTTCTTAAATGCATAGCAGCTGGATGTAATGCTCTCTGCCTTGCTGCTCTGCACAACCAGGTAATCCCAGCGGCTGCATTTTTTAATAAATTTCTGACGTGCCTCTTCTGTAGGAAGCTCTCCTGGAACATCCAATCCAAGTGTTTTCAATGGTGTCCCATGCATGGTCTGCACTTCTACCTGTTTTTTCCGCTTTTTAAAGGACTCCATAAAGTTTACATTATTCACAAAGTATTTTGATGTAGCCATGTAATAGTGGTAACGCAGACTCTTTCTACGTACGCGAATTCCATTTCCCTCAATTGGTGTTCTTTCATCTACAAGAGACCATATGCAGGTATAATCCGGATGTTCTTTATCCATGTATTTATAAAACGCCTTCGGATTACAGTGGAACTTCTGTCCCCACCAGCCTTCAAATACAATTCTTTTTTTACGTACCGGCAGCATTCTCAGCATTGGATATATGAATAATTCCACAAACTTGCGTCGCAGCTTATTACTCTCATACCATTTCCATTTTCTTGTGACCTTTACAATCATATCCAGATCCATATTTGGATATACACTATAGTAATAATCCTTATATGGTTTTCTGGACAGCTGCGCTACCGCATCAGCCGCAATGGTGTGCTTTTGTACGGAACCATCTTCAAATTCATAAATAATGTACGTTTTCCATTTATCCGCCACCATGTTCTTTGTGAAAGCATCATCACATATCGGAATAATTGCAGCTGCTGTTACAGAGCTTCCCTGAACATTAATTTTTCCAGTAACCGGTGGCATAGTCAAGGTACTGCTTTCGCCCTTCAATTCAAAATACGCAGTTTTCAGCTTATCTGCATTACTCAGTCTGGTTTCTACTTCCATACCAATCTGTTCTTCTGCCCAATATAGTCTTGTCAAAACAGAACGATGCGGTTCCCCTGCAAGGTTCATATATCCGGCATCATCACTATATACGCGAATCAGCTGATCAGTCGTGAATGCATAACGACTTAAACGCAAATCATTGCTGGATAATGCCTTGCCGCCCTTTGCCATGATAACCCCGTGGTCTGCATGAAAAGCATTCAGATCAAGCACAGCGCTCTGCATATCATTTTGTTGCTTGACTTTTAATTCATTCACAGCATCGTCACTTTTGCATATCAATGTTTCTTTTGACAACTGCGTCTTCACTATTAATTCATGATCAGTAACAGTAAGCTGTTGAACCTTTACATCAAGTGATTCACAATTCAGACATAAATCATACCCCAGATTGTAATATGGAAGTACTTTTGTATCCTTCACATTCAGATATTTGGGACGTGCATCGTTTCCGGAAACCGGCCCACCCGCATAAAAGGATGTATGTATTCCTTCGCGATTATATTGCAGCTCTACTTTCAGAATACCATTTGCAATTTTCTGTATTTCCGGTCTGCTGAAATCAATTTCAATTTCAAAGCCGCTCCATTTATAATTATAATAACGCGCTTTACGGTTGCTTTTATCAACCTTTAATCCATGCCTTCCGCGAACACCATTGGCCTTGCATACAGTTAATGGTACAGATACAGATTCTTTTGTTGCGACATTCAATAGGTTAGCCTTCAGCTGCTGTGCATGTTTGCTTGAGCAGGTTAATCGTTGAATAAAGGAATATCCCTTTACTATCAGCTTATTGTCATTCCAGTAAACCTGCTGCAGAGACCTTGTCTCCGGATACAGGCGAAGCTCTTTTGTCATATCATAATATTCTTCAGGAAAATCATGAAATGGAAAGTCTCCGATATAATGCATTTCGCCATTTACTTTTTTTCTTTTGATTTTCAGTGTACGATAAGCACCCTTTTCATAAGCCAGCAATTCCAAAAGCCGCTTCTTATTTCCTGTTTCTATCAGATGATATTTCATGCGGTCGATTGCCTGTAAATCCTGAAAAGAATCTTTTCGGAAATCCTTCATATATTCACGGATTACATCCATCGCATAATCGATAAATTCATCATCAGCTGTCAGCATTTCTTGTATATAAAGCTTTAAATCAACAGACATCCATTTGTAATCCTTCATATAAAGCGCATGATCATCACTTACATGTGCATTATAAAAATCATCAACCATATGCATGATTTTCACTCGGTCCGTGAAGTTTTTCATTTCTGTACGGTTTTGTGTAATCGATTTATTCGCTCCATCACGTTCACGCCATAAGTATACGATTTCATTCAATACGGAAACCGCATTTGCATAAAAATGCAGTGGCATCGTCACTGGAATATCTTCATATAAAATCTTCTCAGGAAATTTAAAATCATGTTCCTTCCAAAAACTGAATTTAATCAATTTATTCCAGGAAGTGGTATCATATATCAACTGCGGAGTTTCTAAAATAGTTGTTTTATCATAGGCATCACGAAACGCTTTTCTATGAAGTCCGGAATTATATTTTTTCCTGGAATTAAACCGCTGTACATCACCGACAACCATATCATTTCCTGTTTCTACAGCCTTTTTGTACATCGCTTCATATGCGCCATCCGGCACAATATCATCAGAATCAAGGAAGATAATATAGTCACCGTGAACAAACTGTATACCATAGTTTCGGGCGTTTCCCAATCCCCCGTTTTCCTTCAGATAATAGAAAAAATTGTCATAGTTCTTTGCATATTCCTGAGCAATCACTCCACTGATATCCGTAGAGCCGTCATCAACCATGATGACCTCCAGACTATCGATTGTCTGGCGAACCATGGATTCAAGACATTCCTCCAGATACTCTGCGACATTGTATATCGGTATAATGACACTTACTTTATATTTCGCTGACATTTTTCTCCTCCTCACTACTTCTGCTTCAATTCACTCTTGATCATAGTGGAAGATATGCCTTCCGTTCTTGGCAGATAAACAACCTCACAATATTCCTTCAGGAAATCAAATTTCCCTTCCCAGTCATCTCCCATAACAAAAACATCAACATCATATTTCTGTACATCCAGCTTCTTCTGTTCCCAGTTTTCTTCAAGAATAACCTCATCAACGTAGCGAATAGCCTTTACGATTTCCATTCTGTCAACATCTTTGATTTGACAGACCTTGCCCTTTTCACGCAGATTAAAATCGTCACTGCTTACTGCCACAATCAAATAATCTCCTAAAGCCTTAGCCCTTTTCAAAAGATTTAAATGGCCAATATGAAACAAATCAAAAGTACCATATGTAATAACCTTTTTCATAATTTTCTCTCTCCTTTGTAAATTTATTTATATACCCTATAACCTTATTTCTACAGCTTGTGAAACAGATTGTCAAGTAGAGAGGTTTTTTCATCAATGATCAAACGCTCCTTAAACTTCTCTTCCAGCATTGCTTTTTTCTCTTTATCGCTTAATTTGTTTAGTTTGTCTACATAGGCGGCATAGTGATCGCAAATTGTATCAATATCACCGGTTTCCACAAGCTTTCCACCTTCAATCCATATACCAGATTTACAGAAATCACGGACCTGTGGCAAGGAATGTGAGATAAATAAAATCGTTTTATCCTCTTCATCCCTCAGCTTTTTCATTCGATTCAAACATTTCTGAGCAAATCCTTTATCACCAACAGATAATGCCTCATCAACAATAAAGATATCCGGATTCAAAGCCAGAGATATAGAAAAGCCAAGACGGGCCTTCATACCACTGGAGTATTTTTTCACCGGCTGATAAAGAAAATCCCCCAGTTCTGCAAATTCAATAACGCCATCTGTTATCTCACGTATCCGCTTCTTCGTAAGTCCAAGTAACGCACCCTTAACATTAATATTTTCCAGTCCAGTCAGCTGATTGTTTAGTCCTGTGTTTATAGAAATCAGTGCCTGTTCCCCATTGATTTCCATTTCTCCGCCATCGATATCGGAAATACCGGAAAGAATAACAGAAAGGGTAGATTTACCGGAGCCATTGGTACCAAGGATACCAACAACATCACCCTTTGGTATATTCAATGTAATATCCTTTAAAGCAAAAAAACGCTCATTTTCACTTTTCTTACTATCTTTTTTCTTTAGTTTATAAATTTTAGAAACATTTCTCATTTCTACAGCATTGGCACTGCTGTCATATATACTCTTTACCATATACACCTCCTGCTAAATCATATCAATAAACTTACGTTTGAATTTATACATAAGGGCACATCCGATCACAAATAAGATTATAACGACTGCCCAGAAATAAAGGGTCTGAGCCGGATGATCCAAAAATGTTTTATTGTAGAATATAGAATCGCGATATCCATTAACGATATAATATACAGGATTCAGTTTCATAATTTTATTCAAGAGTTCATGATAGGGAACATGATTACCAAAATGACATTCCCAGATAACGGGAGAAAAATACATCAGCATCCGCATCAGTGATGTAATCAGCTTACGAATATCTCGCCAGAGCATAGTTAAAACAGATAAAATCAGCGAAACGGCTTCAACAAATGCAAATGCACATAACGCATAATAAAGCAAACCAAACCAATAGATATTCGGAAAAAAACCATGAATCGCCAGTGTTACAAATGCTATTAGAAGCATACAACCATGGTTAAAAAATTCTTTTGCACAAATGGTAGCCGGCAGAACACTGACTGGGAATTTCATTTTCGTTATTACATTTGTTTTTGAAAAAACAGCACTACAGCCGTTCTGAATACAGGGCTGCACAAACCACCATGCCGCATAGCCTACGACCAGCCATGGAAGATAATCAATATCACCGATTGGTTTCTTATTCCATGCGACACCGAATATCAACCAGTATGTAAATACCTGAATTGCCGGGGATGCAAAGTTCCAGAATATTCCGAACTTGGAATCGCGCATATCTGCCAGTAATTCATATTTCGCTATACAGAAAATACGGTACAGATTAGAGAAATTTTCATTTAATACATACCTTATACTTTTAAACATAGACCTAACTCCTTTGAATTTCACAAGAAATCATATTGATTATACTACAAATGATATCTATAAACTAGATGTTTTTCATTTTTCTGTTTTTTAACATAATAATTCCATAAAAACGTAGGTTATGTGCTTTTCATCCAGTATTCACGATAATCCCTCTTTTATTCTATCCTTATTAAAAACGCTTATAAAGCATACTGCTGTATTCAAAGGTTAATATGAATATACCTGGAAGATAATATCTGAATTTTTCTTACTTCAGGGTATTCGCAAAAAAAGAATTCAAATCTATTGATAAATACAATAGTATTGAATTCTCCAATCTCTGTAATTAACTACAATCAGGTAAAAACCTAAAACAAAAGCCATTCTTATTTATTTACTGATTCTGGAACCCCCAGCTGTTTATGTACCCAATCCATTTGCCTTTGCTGTAACAGGAATAATACAAGCTTCCATCTGGTCTGGCCAGAGAGCGCTTTATAGTAAAATTCTGATTCTTATATTTCGTCATACGTCTTACCCATTTATTGGAAGGAGCATTGTAAAGCCAGTATTTCTGCGGGTTTGGTGTATTGAATTTCCTAGTATTGTTGGATCCCCAGCCAAAATAGGTGTCTTTTGTCACATTGTTTTTTAGTGCATAGGAGTTTACATAGCCTATCCATTTTCCATTATAATAAGCTGACCAGTATGATGTTCCTTCATCATTGACATATTCTCTTGTAAGCAATAAAGGCTTATTGTTATAATTTTTCATACTGCCAAGCCATTTCTTTTTGAATGGATCATAGCGGTAATACTTCGAAGCGTTCGGTGAAGAGAAAACCTTAACCCTTCTGGATAGCTGATAAAACCCTTCTGTTTTGCCCGGATACGTGAATTCCTGTGAATAAGCAGCAGTGCTAAACCGCCATCCTTCTTTATATTTATCTGCTGTTCTTACTACAAAACGGTACGCTTTCCCTGGCTTTCCTTTTTTGAATGTATAGGTGGTATCCTGCTGACATGACAGCCAATGCCATGCTTTGGAGTCATCTGTCTGATAATATACACGATATTCTGTTGGACGTGCTACCGGACTCCAGCTTAGCAGCACCTGGTCTTCCTGCACATCAACCTTCAGGTTTTGCGGAGTCTGTGCCTTGTATATTTTTTCCATTGGTTTTGCGGAAGTAGTTAAATGATTTCCATCGCTTTTCACAACAATGGTTCCATTATCTGCTGTTGAATAAATATCTGCATATGAGAGATCACGCCGTGTTCTTTCTGCCGGCAAAGCATTCAGGTTATTGCCAGTCCTTCCATTCGTTGAAGCTACTGCAATACTCGGCTTTACCTGTTCGAAGAATTCATAATTGCCGGAAACCTCCGAATCATCTGGTAAATCGCCTAAGTTCAGATAGCCATGATGCGGAAGCTTTAGGTAATCAACCTGTAGAATATTTTTACATTGCAGCAAATCCTTTAGATTATCATCTCTTTTGGCCATCTCCTGAAGCTGTGTAAGCAAAGCAGGAGCACTGGCAATCAGTTTTTTCTGACCTTCCCGCTGCAAATCGCCGGTTAATAAAAATGAAGCATTCTTATAGTCAATTCTTATCACTAATGAGCTATTGTTTATTGCATCAATACTGGTACCTTCCGCTGGATCGGCAGATGTCAGAAACAATACACGCGCCTGCTCATCACCTTCTCCCAGCATAAAGTAATCTCCTGCACGAGGTCCGCCAAAGCTCATAAATGGATCAACAAGTCCATCATCCTCGCGTGCAAGCTGAGCATCCATTAATTCAGACTGGTATGCTTCATAATAGGAATCTGTTTCAAATGGAGCACCCCAAAACATTCTTGTATTTACGCCAAAATAGCGATTCATAACAGGAATGAACCCACCGATATGGTCGTAATGTGGATGTGTTGCAATCATGACATCCAGCCCAGATTTGCCTTTATCCGCAGATCCTTCCTGCGTATTCACGGTTTGAATCCCCTGTGACTCCAGATATTTTGTGACAGTGTTATCCGGATTTTTAGCAATCAGCTGCTTCACATTATTCCGGAACGCATCCGACTGCTCTTTGCTAACCTTATTGTTTCCCATAAGGTAACTGCTTAACGTATTTTTGAAGCTGTTCCCTTTTTCTTCTGCTTCCGTAGAATAACCGGCATCGACCAGCATTGTCTGTCCCCCGCACCGGATCAACGTTGCATCTGCATTCCCTACGCTGATCGTATGTATTTCAAATCCAGTATTTTCTGCCGCCTGAATAACGTTTTTCTGAAATGGTGAAGCTATATTCATTCCCAGCGCCAGAAATAACACCAGAATGCTGATACCAATCTTTCTCATTTAAATCCCCTTTCTTACATACATAGCTATTATAGCGCAATCCTATCCATAATATCAACTTTATATAAAACTTTCTTTAATATTCATTTTTCGCTAACTATATTTACTATTTATACAAAAAGTCAGAACCTATGTATATACGCTTTTGTTCTGACTCTAATTTAATTTCTGAACTGCATCAAAAGCCAAAATACCAATCCTTGTATCGGATAAATTTTTCATATGGCACCATATGATTAAAAATTCTGTGTGCATATCCCTGCGAGAGATAAACCTCACTCATTAAATTTTCCTTTGCCTGCGCATCCTGCAAATCTAAGGCACCCGGTATCGTATGATTCAGCAGGTAATTTGTTTTATAAAATTTTCCGAAGTATTCCAGCTTACCCGTTAGTCCCAGCTTTACACATTCATTGGTTACAATCATACTTGTGAATTTATGTTGAATATGACCGTATTCACCATCCGGATTATGTGTGACAATCGAATCCCACTTTTTATAATTAAGAACATAATCAATATCATTACGTATTGGATCCTTAACTTTTTTCCAGTTGTTTTTCACGTGCTTTGGATTATCGGGATAGTTAAGAATAATACCATAATTTCCAGTCAGTTCCATTGCCTTTTCAAATTCCTTTTTCCTGATTTTGTTATTCCCATTTGTCAGACAAATTATCAGATATCTGTCTTTCATTATATGATCTCCGGCCCATAGTGTTTCATCATCCGGATGCGCTATAATCATAACATTCTTTATCTGTTTCACCAGCTGACGATCAATTTTGAATGACGCAGGATTCAATTTTTTTGTAACATTTTTGATGCTTACTGTATTACTGCCTTTATAGGCGATTTCCTTCACATTCTCTTTACCCTGTATATATTGTTCCGTAATTCGATAGGTTGCTGTATTCGTAATCGCAAGAAGCAGAATCACGACAGCAGCTATCCGCAAATGGTACTTTCGTTTGTTTCGTTTCCTCATCATCATCACCTGGTCTCATTCTAACATAAAAAAAAGTCTACAATTCTTAATATATCTTAAGTTATGTAGACTTATACTTAATAACTATTAATTTTTAAAAATTTATCTCGGACTTCAAATCACGAAGCATTAGATCCCTTGCGGAATCCTCGGGATTTTTATCCTCAAACAGCACCTGATATATTTCATTGACAATCGGCATATCGATACCCAGACGCTTTGCATTTTCATGCACCGCCTTCGCTGTTCTGACACCCTCCACGGTTTTCGTATTATTATCCCAGAAATACTTTGCACTGTTATGCTTGCCGATATCATACCCTGCCTGAAAATTTCTGGAATGCTTACTTGTACAGGTCACAATCAAATCTCCGATACCTGTCAGCCCCATGAAGGTTTCCTTTTTACCGCCCAAGGCAACACCGTACCGCGTCATTTCCATCAGACCGCGGGTAATCAAAGCTGCCCGTGTATTATCACCATATCCAAGACCATACAAGACACCACTTGCCAGTGCAATGGCATTTTTCACTGCAACCCCGATTTCACTTCCTATTTCATCTGTACCGGTATAAATACGCAGATAATCATTGGAGAAGAGCTTTTGAATTTTCTGTGCATCAGCTTCCTTCAGCGATACCGCACAGATCGTTGTCAGCATACGGATGACAACCTCCTCCGCATGACTTGGACCAATCAGTGAAACCACGCTGCTGAGATGCTCAGCACTTATATTTCTGCGAATGACATCCGACATTCGATCAAAGGTCTCCGGATGAAATCCTTTGGATGTATTAACAACAACAACCTTATGATCCAGCAAAGCATCAATTTCTTTACAAACGCTTTCCACAGCAATCGTCGGTATACTTAAAACGATCACATCCGCATCCTTTACAACCTGGATATCAGTCGTTGCCTTAAGCGCCGGATTCAACGCCACTCCAGCAAAATATTTTGCATTCTGATGATTTTCATTGATATCCCGTATTTCACTCTCGCAATTTCCATATATCATCACATCTTCATTATTATCACAAAGAACCTGGGCCAATCCGGTGCCCCAGCTTCCGCTGCCTACTACAACTGCTTTCACTTTATTCCCTGCCTTTCGTAAGGTCAATGCTTACCTGATAATCATTATACACATTTCCCCGCATACCGACAACTCTTTTTCCTTGACTGCCGCTGCAAACATTTATTTTACGGCTTTTTTGACAGGTTTCTTACGCTTTTTCAATTCCAGCAGCACACCGCCGAACGCAGGCACATCCACCTCGATGGTATACGGCAGCTTGTTACATTCCTTTTCAACAGCCTTCATTTTTCCAAGCTCCGTGATCTCTCCGCCCCAGATATCCTGTTCCGTATTCAGCAGCTCATGATACACACCCTTTTCCGGAACACCGAATGCATGCTTCTTATAGGCATTTGGAGAGAAATTCAGAATAACGATGTAATAGCTGTTTTCATTTTTACGAAGGTAGCTGAACATATTTTCATCCGCATTGTCCGCATCAATCCACTGAAAGGAGGTCCAGTCATATTCTGTTTCATACAATGCCGGTGTCTTACTATACAGCTCGCCAAGCTTCGCAAAATACCTGTGAAATGCATCATGCATCGGATATTTTAACAAATCCCAGTCGCACTGCTTTTCTTCATCCCACTCACGGAAATGCGCCAGTTCATTTCCCATAAAATTGAGCTTCTTGCCCGGATGCGTGAACATATATAAATACAGGGTCCGCAGCTGTGCGAACTTTTCCTCATAGCTGCCCCATATCTTATCGACGATGGTTTTCTTTCCATGTACCACCTCATCATGGGAAAACTCCATAATAAAGCGTTCGGAATAGAAATAAGCCATGGAAAAGGTGATATTATTGTGATGCCACTTTCGATAAATTGGATCCTTTTCCAGATACTTCAACGTATCATTCATCCAGCCCAGATCCCATTTATAATCAAATCCCAGTCCGCCGTCCTGCGTTGCCTTTGTCACATTCGCAAAATCACTGGAATCCTCCGCAATCAGCATGACACCTTTATATGCCTCAGACAAATGATAATTCATCCGCTTAATGAAATGCAGGGCACCTTCATTTTCTCCCAGGTCCTTGTTTCCATGCCAGTGTATGATATTGCTGATGGCATCCATTCTCAGACCATCCACATGATACTTATCAATCCAGAAGGCAGCCGCCGACATCAGGAAGCTGCGCACCTCTTCTCTCCAGAGATTGAAGTTCGCCGTTCCCCATTGAGAATCCGCATCGCATGCCTTCTCATATTCATACAGCGGTGTCCCGTCAAAATATGACAGGGAGAAATCATCACGCACAAAATGAACAGGCACGAAATCCATAATGATTCCGATATTGGCACGGTGACATGCATTGATCAGATACATCAGCTCCTGTGCACTTCCATAGCGACTTGTTGCGCTGAAATACCCGCTGCACTGATAGCCCCAGGAACCGTCAAACGGATACTCATTCAGCGGCATCAGTTCAATATGTGTAAAATTGTTTTCTTTCACATACGCAATCAATTCCTTCGCTATATCCTTATAATTCACCCACTCCTGATCTTCATCCTTTTTCCAGGAGCCCAGATGCATTTCATAAATATTTACCGGTTTATCAAAATTTTTCGTACGCTGCGCAAGCCATTTCTCATCGCTCCATTTCTTATAATCCAGATTTGTAACGATGCTGGCCGTATTGGGACGCAGCTCGGAATAAAATGCATACGGGTCCATCTTATCGACAATACGTCCGGTAGCCTGTGTCACCCGATACTTATACATATCGCCTTCTTTTGCTTCTGCCACAAACAGTGACCAGATTCCCTTATCATCCTTTCGGCGCATCTGGTGTCCCTTGCAGCTCCAGTCATCAAAGGAGCCGATGACCTGAATGCCTTGCGCATGCGGTGCATACACCGTGAAGCGAACTCCTTTTTTCCCCCGTTCTTCACACAGGTGTGCGCCGAACAGCTCGTAAGCATCCAATGCACAGCCCTTATAATAACGATCCATAATTTTATTTTTCATGAGTAGCCCTCCAGTCTGTAACTACTTATATTTTACTCTATTTCAACACGAAAACCTATAGGTTTTCCTCTCTTTTTCATAAATTTGTAATGGGTTACATTACTTTTTTACCTATTTGTATACTATTTGCGAATAGCCTGATTCAAATAGTATACAGGCTTTGAAGCTCAAAGTTTTTCTATGCGGAAGCTTGACAGGAACAGATGAATGCGATATGCTGTATACGAAGATAGTTAGTTTAAACTAACAAACAAGGAGGGATACCCATGCTGCTGTCTTTACTAGCATTGACCATACTGACAATCGCATTGCTGAGCACCCGAAACTATCTGCTGCACAGCTATCGCTGACATTCATATAAAACAGTAAGTGGTGAGTTCATGATCGAACTCACCACTTTTTTTATTTGATCATTTCTGCCATCGCATTCTGGAATGCCAGAGTTTTCTCATGAGCATTGTCCAGTGATGTTCCCTTGATACAGTAATAGAACTTGCATTTCGGCTCAGTGCCACTTGGACGAATCGCAATCCAGCTGCCATCCTCAAGATAGTATTTCAGAACATCGGATTTTGTAAATCCGCAAAGCTCCTCTTCTTTTCCGTTTTCAATGATCTTGCTTTCCTTATAGTCTTCGAAGCGGATAACCTTCACATCGTTAATTATTTCCACTGAAGTCTTACGCAGGGTTGCCAGAATTTCCTGAATACGCTGTGCGCCTGCCTGCCCCTCCAGCTTTAGCGATGTCTGGCTTTCCTCATAGAAGCCCAGCTCCGCATACAAATCATACAGAACATCCACCAGAGTCTTGCCCTTTGCCTTGTAGTAGCATGCCGCCTCTGCCAGCATCAGACATGCCTGCGGAGCATCCTTGTCACGCACGAACGGCTTGATCAAAGAGCCATAGCTTTCCTCATATCCGAATACATACTGCTTCTCATTCGTAATTTCGTATTTTGCCACCTTTTCACCGATAAACTTAAATCCGGTCAGTGTCTTTTCTGTAGCAACTCCGTATTTTGTGGCGATTTTTTCTCCCAGATCACTGGTCACCACAGTATTGAACATCACCGGGTTGTTCGGCATGCGATCCTTCGCCTGCAGCTGTGAGAAGATGTATTCAATCAATACAGCACCACTCTGATTACCGGTAAGCAGCTTGTATTCCCCGTCATGCTTTACACCAACACCCATACGGTCGGCATCCGGATCACAGACAAGGATAATATCTGCATCCTCTCGCTTCGCATATTCAATTGCTAGCTCGTAGCTTCCTGCCTCCTCCGGATTCGGTGTCGGTGTATTGGAGAAATCAGGATCCGGAGAACACTGTTCTTCCACAGCGACAAAGTGATAGCCTGCACGTGTATACACTTCCTTCACAGGAATGTTCGCAGTTCCATGCTCCGGCGTAAAGATTATTTTCACATCATCCTTATTGATATCCGGATTCAGCTGAATGCTGAGTACATTTTTATAATACTCTTCATCCACATCCTTACCAATCACGGTAATCAGCTTTTCCTGTTCAGCGGAAGGCTCTGCCATGATGGCAAGCTCATCCTCAACTGCATTTACTCGGTCGATAACCTGCTGTGCCAGTGCAGGCACCAGCTGACATCCTTTTTCATCATACAGCTTATATCCGTTGTATTCCTTCGGATTATGAGAAGCGGTAACCATGATACCTCCAAAGCAGTTAAAATGACGAACAGCGAAGCTCAGCTCCGGTGTCGGGCGAAGACTTTCAAACACATAGGATGCAATGTTGTAGGTCGCAAGCACCTTAGCGGAATCCATAGCGAATTCCTTTGACATATGACGGTTATCATAGCCAATGGCTACCCCCCGCTTCATCGCATCTTCCCCGTTTGCGCAGATATATTCTGCAAAGCCGACATTCGCCTTGCGGATCGTATGCAGGTTAATACGGTTTGTACCAGGTCCCAACAGACCTCTCATCCCCGCTGTACCAAATTCGATGGTTGTATAAAACGCATCGTTGATCTGACCCTCATCCATCTGTTCCAGCACTTCTTTATAAGAAGGATCCAGATTCGGATGGTTCAGCCATTTTTCATAAATATCTTTCACCATAAACTATCTTCCTTTCTGTTGATTGCTGGTTTTATTATACCATAATCTCATGGTTTTTTCTGTAAAAGTTTAGCGAATGTAAGCGATTACCACATTTTAAAGAGTTAAATTAAAAATTTTGCCATTCTGTACACGATTTGCATCTGATTTTTATCTGAATTTCATACAAAATAAGGAATGAAACGACTATTCGACTACTGTTTTCCTGCAAGTATCGTCTTTACATACTTGAAAAAACCCGTTTTCGATTTATACCCTCTGTGGAAAGTTTTCATTGTACAGATGGATTTCATATGAAACAGCGCATAACATGCACATCTTCCTTTCAATGGCGTGCTGACAGGAATATACGGATATGTCTCTGCCTCCGGCTATCATAGTTGAAGCCGAACCCCTCAGATGCTTCATATCACCTTTCCTGTAAAATACAGGTATTTCCACACCGCCTATGGATATGGCTTAAGCACATTTGAATCTCTGGAAGAGACTGCGTCCTCATCGATAATAAGGATACAGGTAAGATACATGCGGTAAAATATACCGGCATTCCACCAGAAATGATATTCCTGCATACGCACAACAGCCGTATATTGTTTTTTAAGTGAAACCTCCATCCAATACTCATATACAAAAAAAGCTCCGTCCACAGTCTATCAGCAGGATTGTGCTCGGAGCCTTTCTCTTTTATTAACCGATGATTTTCTGAGCGCGCAATACTTCTTCGATTGCAGCGATTGCAGCATCTTCGTCATCACCATTGCAGGAAATAGTAATTTCAGACTGCGTAGGGATTCCCAGTGACATTACACCCATGATGGATTTCATGTTTACTTCACGGCCCTTGAAAGACACGTTAACTTCACATTTGAATTTGCTTGCAGCGTTCACAGCAACAGTTGCCGGACGTGCGTGTAATCCAACTGGGTCAATAACAGATACAGTGATTTGTTTCATTTTATATTCCTCCTATTAAACAACTTTTTTACATATCCTATTTTAAACCATTTTGATACCACTTACAATCTTTAATTCGTTTTTTTTCGAGAAAAATGGCTTTTCCCATGGGTTTTCCATGCATTTCTCAGCCTTTTGTAGAAAGCGGCTTCACTTCTTCCAAAAATTCCCCGCAGGTCATTACCGGGATTCCCTCATCCAGCAGCAAACGTGCAAACATTCCATCGCCCTCCACCAGCCGGTTTTGAAAGCTTCCATCATAAATGATTCCCTTTCCGCAGCTTGGACTACGCGGCTGTAAAATGACCAGATCCGGCTGAAACTCACGTATCTGCGCCAGTGCCAGTGCTGCTCCCTTTTTAAACTGCGCAGTTACATCCTCACCTTCTGTATTCATGATGTACTCCCCCGATATCTCCGCACAAGCTCTTGGAGTAGGTAGACCACCCAGCACCTCAGGACACACCTGCAGCACCTCATGCTCCTTCAGATAATCGATCAATTCCGAGGAAGCATTATTTCCGCCATTATATTTACAATTTACTCCCAGCAAGCAGCTGCTTACAGCATATTTCATTCCTTACCCCTCCTGTTTATTCAATGTATTTAAATAATGAATGTAGCCTTATCTTATTCTCTATAAAAATAACAGCACACCTACATCTCTATACATTCTATCATAAACCATCCAGTGACACATACAAATGTTTGTATATCACATAAAATTCAAGCCTCTCAATACCGATTCGCTTTCGCATATCATCATGAAACAAACTATAAAACCATAGATGGCAGCTTCCTTTCACATTCTATCATCATTCCCACGCATATCCGGATAGGGACCATATGTTTAAACTCCCACTATTCTCCCACGCTTTGAGCGCAGGCGCAGGCATTGCCTAACAGTTGTTTCAATTTACTGATTACATCACAAATCGGATATATTTCACACGTTCCTATCGACGATTTTAAGCGCATCTGTATATTCACCCAGACGAGCTTGTAACACAAAAAAGCCGCCTGCACAAATCACAGTACGGCTTCCTGTATTAGTTTGCTTTTGCCTTGCAATAGGCTGTAAAATCATGCTCCTGTATAATTTCATCCAAAAGCTCGCGGTTCCCCGGCTTCTCCACATGATACCAGTAGACAGGCAATATATCCAGCTGTCTGCCCTGTTCATCCAGTATCTGCGTGTTTATTTTCTCATATTCATTTTCCGAACTACCAGGCACATATTCCTCCAGTGCATCAACCGCACGGGCTGCTGCTTCATCCACCTCATAGATTTCTCCAAGAATTCTGGAATTCCCCGGAAGCAGTGCCGGGTATGAGCGTTCCTTTAGGGAATACAGTTCCCCGATGACATAGCCATAGCCTAAAAACTGACTCTTCCCCTTCAAATAAAGCTCATAATTATACAATCCCATTCGCAGGGATCCATAAACGAACAGCTTCATTCTAACAGATGGTGCCTCCTGTCGTTTTGACATCCGTTTCATTATGAATCATTGCGGAAATAGCACAGGTTAACCCCTTAACGATAACCTCCAGCGCCATGCTCGGCTGTCCCGGCTTGTCCACCACCTGCTGTGGAAGATACGGAATATGGATAAATCCGCTTTTCTTGCCGGCAAATTCCTTTTCAATCATATAGCGCACACCATAAAGCACATGGTTGCATACAAAGGTTCCCGCACTGTTTGATATAGAGGCAGGTATCTTGTTTTTGCGTATCTCATTCACCATTGCCTTGATTGGCAGGTTGGAGAAATAGGCAGCATCACCATCCGCAAACACAGGCTCATCAATGGGCTGATTGCCTTCATTGTCCGTGATACGGCAGTCATCGATATTGATACCGACACGCTCCACGGTAAGATCACTGCGGCCACCCGCCTGTCCAATCGACAGAATCATATCCGGATCATGCTTCTGAATAGCTTCACGAATCACCTGCAAAGACTTATGAACGACGGTAGGTATTTCCAACTTGATAATCTCTGCGCCCTCTATCGTAGCTGGCAGCAGCTTCACTGACTCAATAGCGGGATTTATCGGTTCTCCGCCAAACGGATCAAATCCGGTCACTAATATTTTCATAAACAGCTTCCTTTCCTAGAACGCCAGCAACAGCATCAGTACGATGTGTACGACGATCATTGCGAATGCCATCGGTGCCTGTGCCCGGATGACAGTCCATTTATTTCTTGTTTCCAAAACAGCCGTTGGCACAATATTGAAATTGGCAGCCATCGGTGTTAATAAGGTACCACAAAATCCGCAGGTCATACCAAGTGCTCCGACAACAACCGGGTTTCCGCCCTGTGCAATGACAAAGGGAATACCGATTCCCAGAGTAATGACAGAGAATGCCGCAAATGCATTTCCCATAATCATAGTAAATATTACCATGCCAAGGCAGTAGATAATGACTCCGATCAGAATATTGCCGCTTGGTACGACACTGGATATCATTGTGGAAATCACATCACCGACACCGGCTTCGGTAAACAGGGTACCCAAAGCGCCCAAAAGCTGTGGCAAAAGACAGGATGCACCGACCTGCATCAGCTGCTTGGTTGTATTTTCACGCGTTTCATTTACCTTTGGACGGCAGATGATAACCGCCAGAACAAAGGATACCAGACAGGCAATTCCAACCATAACGGCACCATCCAGCGCAGCGCCGTCGATTCTGACAAACGACATCACCAGCGCCATCAGACCAACTGTCACGGCCGGAAGGAATATCCAGCTTTTGATCCGTCTGCTTTCTTTTTCCTTTTCCTCAACACTGACATCCCGGAAGGTACCGATACGTACCTGCCCGCTAACTGTTAAAATCCCCATAACCACAAGGATTCCTCCGGTAATCGTACTCGGAATCCATTTTCCAAGGATGAAGATCACACCGACAAGCACCCAGAACAGCGCTGTCCCGTATTTTGCCTTATCATTCTTCCGGAATGCCCGCCAGCCGGCATCCAGACAAACCAGTCCGCATAATGCATAAAATATTTCCGGAGCGATATTAGTCAGAAAATCAGTCATGACGAGCACCTGCCTTTTTTACCTTACGGTCAAACAGGAAAACCTGCACAAATGTAAAAGCTACGGTAATGACCATCACCGGAATACTGGCCATCGCAATACTTGGCAGTGTAACCTCCTTGTACATGGAAAGTGTTCCCTGAATCAGCACAACACCGCTTGCCGCCGCAAAGCAGTTCTGTGCAAAGAAGTTACCGAAGTTTTCCACAGCTGCCGCATGTCCCTTCAGCTCCTCCACCTCATTTTCACTCAGGTCACTCTGCTTACTCACCTTTGCCGCAGCCTCTGACATTGGCAGAATCAGCGGACGCACAAACTGAACATGTCCTCCGATCCGCACATTGAATGCACTGGCAGCAGTACGAACAAGCATATAGATTGCCAGCACCTTTCCTGCGGATGCATTTTTTATTTTTCCTATCAGATATGCCGCACGTTCCTTCAGCCCGTATCGCTCAATAATCGCGATTACCGGGAAGATAATCAGGAAGATCGACATCAGACGATTGCTAACAAAAGACTCTCCCAGAATGGAAAGAATATGTGGAATATCCATTCCTGCAACAATTCCTGTCACCAGACCAGCCAGCAGAACAGTTGCGAGTACATCGAACTTCAGTGCGAAGCCGAGAACGATGATTACGATTCCAATCAATTTCAAGTATTCCATAATAAACTCCTCTCTATCATGGGGATTTTATCATTAACGGTAAAAAGTCGCAATCATTTTCTTACAAAATTTTATGAATTATTTTCACATTTCACCTGAAAAAGAGCTTCAGGCTTCCATTTTTTATTGAAATAAGCCAGCATTTACCTTATTTTCGTTTCATAAACACAAGCTCCTGTGCCTTGGATAATTCCTTATGATATGCATAGCCGTCCGCGTGAAAAGCGATAAGCTCCTCTGCGGTGGATATCCGCTGTGTGATGATCCAGTTAACCATTGCGCCTCTTGCCATCTTCACCTGCGTGGATTCTGTTTTCAGTCTGCCCGCCTTCTCTATAAGAAATGTCACTGTATAGGTAGATTCTTCGCACAGATAAGGGTACACAGCTTTTGAATATTCCTTACTGGCAAGATTGATGATACAGGGTTTTTCGCCTTCCTCCTGCAAGAGGAAATGCGCAAGACGATCCCCCCAGTACGCATACAGGTCCCTGCATTCACCGATCGGCAAACGTGTCTGCATTTCCAGACGATAGGGCTGGATGGCATCCATGGGACGCAGGACACCATACATACCGGACAGTATTCGTATACAGTTCTGTGCATAGGCGGCATCCTCCTGTGAAAAATTCTCCACCCCCATATGCTTGAACTGCAGTCCGTTATATGTATACAGCGCGGGTGAGCCTGCAAGAGAAAACGTCATGTTCTGATACCGCTGTACATTCTCCACAGCTATTTTCTCATTTATTTTCATCAGGGTACGCAGCTCATCAGCGGAAAGCTGCTTCAGCCTTTCACATATAACTTCACTGTCGTTGATGAAGTGTGGAAGCTGCAGCGGTTCTCTGTTCACCGGCTTCATCTGCTTGGTTGGTGATAACATTATTTTCATACTATCTTCCTCATTTCTCCTGTCTATTATAGCAGAGGGAGCTGCTTTGCGGCATTGATTTGCATGTTCATATCCGATTTCATTCCTAATGATTTTATAGCCTCTTTGAAGAATGATATCCCTGAAAGAAGAATCAAAAGCATACAGCTACCGAAAGGTTTCTTTACCATAACAATATAAGTTGATAAAGCAGTAAAAACCGAAAAAAAGAAATAAAGTTCCTGCATGTGAAGGAAATCTATTTCTTCATGGTTTGTTATGTACACCGGTATTTCAATCCGTGTTAGAATCAGCTTTACAGCACCGCTTTTAGATCATGTCCTCGCTTTGTTCCGGCAGGTCCTCACTCACCGGTAGTTCCACGCTGCTGTTTTCCCTTTTCAAGCGTACTCTGCGATTCATTTCCTCACGCAGCAGAGAATAGATAACAGAGAAGGTTGGCAGTCCCAGCAGCATACCCGCAAAGCCAAACAAGCCGCCGCCAACTGTGATTGCAAACAATACCCAAAGGCCGGAAAGCCCCACACTTGTTCCAACGACGCGCGGATAGATCAGATTGGATTCAAACTGCTGCAGACAGATGCCGAATATGACAAAGAACACCCCTTGCAGAGGATTGACGAATGCGACCAGCAGGGCACACAGAACAACACCGAAGATCGCTCCGAAAATCGGTATGATGTTGGTACAGCCGATAATCACACCCAGGATCGGTGCATATGGGAAGCCTAACACCAGGCAGCCGATATAGCACAAAACACCGATAATCACCGCTTCCACCAGCTGCCCGGTGATAAAGGCGGAAAAGGTTGTGTTGGTAAGATGAGCGACCCGCAGCACAAACGCATTCGCTCTGCTGGATGTAAAGGCATAGAGAAAGCGATGAGACTGTTCCAGCAGCTTATCCTTGGATACCGTCAGATAAACCGCAATAACCAGCGCCATAAATACATTGGCCAGACTGCTCGCAAAGCCGCTTGCCATGGTAAGCAGATGCGGTATTCCGTTTTTCAGAAGATTCACCAGAGTGTCCTGCAGCTGTGCGGAATAGGTGTCCACCTGCTTGAGAACATCCTGTGGAATCTGCTGTTTTTCTATCATACTGGTAATCGTTTTCTGTGCATCCTCGATATAACCCGGCAGTGAATTTGCCAATGCTGCAATGCTTTCGATCACCTGTGGCATTACAATGCGGACAATAAAGGCAAGGATACCGAAAATAATCAGCAGCGAGCATACAGCGGCGAGCGCCTTTTTCCACCTTCCCAGATTGTCCGGAAGCTTTTTCAGGAAAAATTTCATAGGGATGTTGAAAACAAACGCCATCATGATGCCATAGATAAACGGACGCAGCATACCGATGATCATAGACACCGTATCAAACACCTCATTCAGATGCAGCATGATCCAGATTAACGCTATCGTATAGGTAATCAGAAACAATACATGCTTCAGCGTCAGCCGGTTGATTTTCTTATTTTTTTCAGTGAACATAGAAGACCCCTTCCTTTATGAGTTCCTCAGCTCCAGCAGGATATCGCGAAGCTCTGCCGCACGTTCGAAGTCCAGCACCTTTGCGGCCTCCCGCATTTCCTTTTCCAGATTTGCCAGCAGCTTTTCCTTATCCTTCTTGCTGACCTTGGCTTTCTTCCCAATATATTTCGCCGTCATTTCCTGGGTTTCCTTACTGCGGACAACCTCATGGATCGGCTTGATGATCGTTTTTGGCGTAATGCCGTGCTTCTCATTATAGGCAATCTGTATTTCACGGCGTCGTGCGGTTTCATCCAGCGCCTTCTGCATGGAATCCGTTATTTTATCCGCATACATAATGACCTGTCCATGGGCATTACGGGCAGCACGACCGATAATCTGAATCAAAGAGCGCTCACTTCGCAGGAAGCCCTCTTTATCGGCATCCAGAATGGTAATCAGAGAAACCTCCGGTATGTCCAGACCTTCACGAAGCAGGTTGATACCGATCAGCACATCGTATTTTCCTTTCCGCAGGTCCCGTATGATTTCCGTTCGTTCAATCGTTTTAACCTCATGATGCAGCCACGCCACCTTGAAATCCATTCCCTTCAGATAGCTGGTCAGATCTTCCGCCATACGAACGGTCAGCGTTGTAATCAGAGTACGTTCATTCTTTTCAATGCGCGTACGGATTTCATCCACAAGATCGTCGATTTGTCCCTGCGTCGGACGTACGGTTACCACCGGATCCAGAAGGCCTGTCGGACGAATGATCTGTTCTATGATTTCACCCTTTGTCTGTTCCAGCTCATAGTTACCCGGTGTTGCAGAGACAAAGATTGCCTGATTGATCATTTTCTCAAATTCTTCAAAACGCATCGGACGGTTATCAAGTGCGGAAGGAAGACGGAAGCCATAGTTTACCAGTGTTTCCTTACGGGCACGGTCCCCATTGTACATGCCGCGAATCTGCGGCAGGGATACATGGGATTCATCCACTACGAGCAGAAAATCGTCAGGGAAATAATCAAATAAGGTATACGGGCGTTCTCCCGGCTTACGACCATCAATATGACGCGAATAGTTTTCTATACCCGGGCAGACACCGAATTCACGCAGAGCTTCTATATCATAACGCGCACGCTGTTCCAGCCGCTGCTTCTCCAGCAGCTTGCCCTCATTTTCCAGCACCTGCAGACGGTCAGCCAGCTCCTCTTCGATCGTATTCGCTGCCCGATTGATAATTTCCTGCTTTGTCGCATAACCGCTGGCCGGATAAACCACGTAAACGGTATAGGCATTCAGAACCTTGCCGGTTAGGGGATCCACTTCACAGATTCGTTCGATTTCATCATCAAACATTTCGATTCGCAGGATAAAGGAGTCCGTATGTCCCGGTGCAACCTCAATTACATCTCCGCGGACACGAAAGGTTCCCCTCAGCAAATCCATGTCATTTCTCGTATACTGTCTTGCGACCAGCTTTCCCATCAGCTCCTTGCGATCAATGATATCACCCACACGGATTGAGAAAAACATCTCCCGATACTGTTCCGGATTGCTGGCACCGTAAATACATGCGACTGAAGCTATGATAATCGTATCCCTTCGTTCCAGAATGGAGTTGACAGCTGCCATTCGCAGCATATCCAGCTCCATGTTGGTTGTCGCATTCTTGTCAATATAGGTGTCGGAGCTTGGAATATAGGCCTCCGGCTGATAATAATCAAAGTTGGATACAAAGTATTCCACCCGGTTGTTCGGAAAAAATTCCTTAAATTCAGAATAGAGCTGTCCTGCCAGTGTCTTGTTATGTGCGAATACCAGTGTGGGCTTATTGACCTTCGCAATCACATTGGATATGGTGAAGGTCTTACCGGTACCGGTCGCCCCCAGCAGAACCTGCTGTTTCTTTCCTTTTTGAATGCCGTCCACCAGCTCCTGAATTGCCTTTGGCTGATCTCCCTGCGGCTGATAATCTGATACAAGATCAAATAATTTAGTTTCCATTTGTCAGTTCCACCGCTTTCTTCATCTGCGTATCCAGAACTGCCTCCTCACTATGCCATTTTAACGCACAGCTGGAAAGCAGAGAGGTCAGGGTATCCGCATCAATGTTTCCAGTGACCTTCATTCCCTTATCCTTCTGATACTGCTTCAGGGCTTCACCGGACGCATAAGAGAAATATTCATCCGTCCGATCCACTGCATAACCGAGGAATTTCAGATAAATCTGTGCACTCTTCGCTGCTGCGGAAACCGTGTCCGGCTTGTATACTTCCTTTTTCAGAACCGGTGCACTCGTATAGAACGCTTCATCCAGCTTTACCTGAACATCCGGTGTAATGCCCTTCCCGTTTATTTTTTCCCCCTTTGGCGTAATCCATTCCGCTGTTGTGTATTTAAACATGGTTCCGTCCTTAAAGGTGAGCGGCACCTGCACCGTTCCCTTGCCATATGTTTTTTCTCCGACAACGGTTGCGCCCAGATGTTCGCGCAGTGCTGCAGTCAGCACTTCTGCCGCACTGGCAGTATCCCCGTTGACAAGTACAACAATTTTCTTATATTTGTATTGCTCATAACCGCTGATGGTTTTGTAATCCTCCTTCGTGCCGTCCTTTGTTTCCTCACGGAAGATAACGGTATTGTCCGGAAGCAGATAGCTGGCAATTTCCTGTGCGGATTTCAAATAGCCGCCGGTATTGTCCCGCAAATCCAGAATCAGGTTCTCACAGCCATCCTTCTTCAGACTTTCCAAATGGCTTTTAACCTCTTCCCCGCTTGTTTCCGCAAAGGTGTCAAGCTCCAGTATTCCGGTTTTCCCGTTGACACCGCTGTATACGGAATCCTGCACAGTTGCTTTCTTCACCTTGATTTTCTTATGCCTGTTTTCCCGTATGATTTCCAATGTGATTTCATCACTCTTGGAATTGGTGATCAGCGCTTTAACATCGCTTGTTGTCATATTCCTGCATACAGTTCCATCAATGGCATAAATCTGATCTCCCATCAGAAAGCCTGCTCCCTCTGCCGGTGAATTTTTCAGCACCTCATCAATGATAAACGTCGAATCATCCACGCCGTAAAACTGAATGCCGATACCGACAAAGCTTCCTTCCATGGAGCCCGTAAAGCTTTCTGTCTGTTCATTATCCAGATAGCTGGTATGGATATCGCCGCCGGCATCCACCAACCCGCTGATCGCACCGTCAATCAGCTTCTGATTCAGATTTTTCTGATTCTTTCCGAAGTAGAATTTGTCACTCATGATGGAATAGATTTCCTCCAGCTTCTGAAATTCATCTCTGGAGGCTGCCGCAGTCTGATGCAGCGTGGAGTTTAAAAAGAAGCCTCCGAAAAAGCATACAATACATGTGGCAACAATGCACATTCGTCTCTGTCTGCGTTTTTTCTCTGCCTGTATTTCATCCGGCCATTTATGTCTGACCAGTTTATATCTCACAACTTTTTTCTCTGCCATACAAAACACCTCATTGTCCTTTACAGATTTACGTTTATAATCATATCACATTTTATGAACGATGATAACTATTTCGATGAAAGAACATGACAGTTCGTGAAATCTCATTCGCTCATTTTCATAAAGGCGCTCATTTTCATAGACTTTCCTTCAAAGTGAAAACAAGGAAAAGGACTGCCTGAGCAGTACATCCTTCCCAGATTTACATAGAACGCTCCCTTTGGAAAGCTCTGTGTAATCACGGAATGCACACCCGGCAGTCCTTTTTTACGATTATTCTGATAAAGCGGCACTTTCATTGCGTGCCGGTGTCCATATCAGCGCTTCCAGCGCAGATACTTCGTAGTTGAGAAAAAGCTTCCCACAAGTCCGACCAGCATACCGCCCAATAGCAGAATACCGCAAATCTGAAGTGTAAACGGCATAATCGGCTGTAGTGTAAACAGACTGGTTATAATCTGACCGTTCAGCATGTCAAAGAAATACTGATAGCCGAAATAGGTAAAGATACACGGCAGTACAGCGCCCATTAAACCTATGAGCATTCCTTCAATCATAAACGGAACCTTTATGTACCAGTTTGCCGCACCGACATTTCGCATAATGGATATTTCGGCATTTCTCGCATAGATTGTCAGCTTTATGGAATTGGATATCAGGAAGAGTGCCAGCAGTGTCAGCAATCCGACAAAGACGAGTCCTCCGGAGCGAATGGTATTCAATACGGAAATCATTTTGGATACACTGTTTCCTCCGTAAACAGACTGCTTCACAAAGGGCAGCTGTTCAATCTGTGCATTGATGGCTTTGATCTGATTGGCATCCTTCACGGACACAAAGAAGGCATTGCACAGCGGGTTATCCTTACCGCGGTACATTTCAAATTCCTTCCCCTTTTCCTTAATCATCAGCTCCAGCTCATTATCCTTATCGGAAAAGGTCACCCTGCGTACACCGCTGATTTTTTCCAGACCGTCTTTTGCCTCATCAATTTTCTTCTGTGTTTTTACATCCGCCTTTAAAACCACATGAATCTGCAGATCATCCTCGATGGAATTGGTAAACAGAGATACATTTCCTGCAATCATCAGAAATGCGGAAAACAGAATCAGTGTGATGGTAACTGCACTGGATGCCGATAAGGACATGGCGATGTGACGAAAGATACTCAAAAAGGCCGTCTTTATGAATTTCGGGAACGCCTTGAAAAATCTAATCATGCTTCAGGTAGCCCCCCTTCATGATATCCGCAACCACATAGCCCTCCTCCAGACAGATGGTGCGTTTCTTAAAGCGGTCTACGATCGTTGAATCATGGGTAACCATGACAACCGTTGTTTTTTCAACCTCATTGATTTTCTCCAGCAGCTCCATGATTTCCGCAGATTTATCCGGATCAAGATTTCCTGTCGGCTCATCCGCTATCAGCACCTTTGGATGATTGGCAATTGCACGGCCGATTGTCGCCCTTTGCTGCTGTCCTCCTGAAAGCTCATTGGGAAAGGCTTTCGCCTTGTCTTCCAGCGATACCAGCTCCAGCACCTCTCGCACACGACGCCGGATATCCACCTTTTTCATGCCGATGACTTCAAGAGCGAATGCGATATTTTCAAAAATTGTAAGCCTTGGAAGCAGACGGTAGTCCTGAAATACGACCCCGATGTTTCTGCGGTAAACCGGTACACGGGAATGCTTCAGCTTTCCCACATTGATATTTTCCACCATAACCGTGCCGCTGTTTGGGATTTCTTCTCCATCCAGCAGCTTGATCAGTGTAGATTTACCTGAACCGGTCGGTCCGATGATGTACACAAATTCTCCATCATCAATGGCAAGATTGATATCCCGCAGTGCATGTACACCATTCTTATATTCTTTTGATACGTTTTCCATTACGATCATAACATCACTCCTGACTTTTCATAATTACGCTTGAAACGGGCAGCGTTCCTTATAGGTAAGCTTACCCGAAGATATTTTCCGGTTTTTCACGACAAGGGGCACCGCTTACGCCACAGGTTCTGCTTAATGCTCCATTACCCCAGCCGCAGCCCCATGCAAAGTCAGCAGAGGAACGGAATTGTGAGATTGCAGAGGATATACTCATTTTTCCCAGATTGATAACTTCAATGTGACAGTGAGGTCCTGTAGAATTGCCACTGTGTCCGGTTAACGCCAATAACTGCCCCTTCTTTACCTGTGATCCTCCAGATACCGCAAAGCCTTCTCTGGATAAATGAAAGAAACTTATCGCATATGTGGTTCCGCCTGCCTGTGTCAACATTTGAATCGTATTACCACCGCCAGCAGGATAACCAATCCAGTTATTGAGAAATCCACCGTTAGTTGGTGCCGGATTGTCCGCATATAAAATTATGCCATCAGCAGGCGCTACCAAAGATGTACCAATCGAGGTTGCAATATCAAGACCTAAATGCACTCCACCGTCAGGATAATACCAGGTACCGGCAGACACGCTGCCTCCGCGAACCGGCATCATAAGCGCACCATTTCCACTGAAATCCAGCTTTCCTGCGACAGAGGTATTGATATTGATTATATTGTTCTGAATGCTTGCGATATCCACCTGCACCGAACGCATTTTCTCATTCAGTTCAGCTTCCTGCTTACGGTATTCCTCCAGAAGCTTCTTTTTCTGCTTCTGTACCTTTTCTGTTTCTTTCTTATTTTTCTCGTTCTCCGCTTTTTTCGCTTCCACATCAGCCTTCAGCCGGTTTTTCTCGCTTTTCTGATGATCCAGCTCAGCTTTATCCTTCTGCAGCTTTTTAATTTCCACCTGATCACTGTCTGTGATTCTCTGCAGACCATCCACCTTACGAATCATATCAACAAGATCCTTGGAGCCCATAATGACCTCCACATCCATATTGGTGCCGGTCACCGCCTGTTCATCAAGCATGCGATCGGTGATGATCTTATTCCGCTGATCGATATCCTTCTGCTTCTTTTTGATTTCCACATTCAGCTTGGAAATCTGACCTTCAATGGTTCGAATATTGGCTTTATTGATTTCGATATTCTTATCCAGTTTATCAATCAAGGATTGCAGCTGCTTCATAACGGAGGTTATTTCCTCAATATTGCTTTTGATTGCGGATATTTTCTTATCCAGAGAGGATACCTCTCCTTCTAAAGAGCTGCTCAGCCCCGCATAGTATTCCTTAAAGGCCGCACACTGCTGCGCTGCCGCTTCACTTTCCTGAGCAACACTGCATTTGTTCAGCCATGCTTCTTCATTTCCTTCAAAATCTGCTGCATACAGCCAGCTGTTTTTCTGTGACGGTACCAGAAACAGCATTGCCGCCACACAGCCTGTAATCATAAGTTTCTTCATTTTCATCGACGCCACCTCAAATATTTCGTTGCTGCCAGAAAGCTGCCAATAATGCCCACAACAGCTCCACTCAGGAATAGCACCCCTGCAATCTGCAAGGTGAAGGGATATGGCTTCTGCATAACGAACATGCTGCTCATGAATTGCCCGCCAAAGAAATCATAGAGAAAGCCATAACCGAATATCGTCAGAATCACAGGAATCAATGCACCGATCATTCCAATGAGCATACCTTCGAACATGAACGGTGTTTTGATATACCAGTTTCCTGCCCCTACGTTTCGCATAATGGAAATTTCTGTCTGCCTTGTATAAATTGTCATTTTAATAGTATTGGTAATCAGGAATATCGCAAGCACACCCAGTGCCAGTATAAAGACGGCACCTCCGTATCGTATCGTTTCAAAGGTGTCAATCATATCCTGTATGCTTTCTCCGCCATACTGTGCCTTTTCAATACCTTCCATATTGTTTAATGTTTTTGTAATCTGAGGAATATCGGTTGCCTTCTCCACCTCCACGATGAATACATTTGGCATCGGATTGCGTTCCTTGTAGCGTTCAAACACCGAACCGCTTTCCTCAATCAGGATGTTCAGCTCATCCTCTTTGCTGGAGAATTCCACTGTTTTCACACCGGAGATTCCTTTGATCAGCTTTTCCATGTGTTCAATTTCATCCTGCTTCTGCAGGGAATCAATGGATGCATGAATTTTCAGATTTGTTTCCACATGATCCGCAAAGCTGTTCATGTTGGCCGCAAGCACGAGAAACAAAGTCATCAGTGTCAGCGTTACTGCCACAGCAGAGGCACTGGACAATGTCATCGCCATATGACGGCCCAGATTGCGGAGCGCCGTCATGAAATGCTTGGGAAGACTTTGTATAAAACTAATCATGATGTATATATCCGCCTTTCGCGATATCCGCAACGATAAAACCGTCCTCCAGCGCTATCGTGCGTTTTTTGTATGTATTCACGAGTGTGGAGTCATGCGTAACCATTACGATGGTCGTCCCCTCCACCTTGTTGATTTTATCCAGCAGCTCGATGATTTCCATCGATTTCTCAGGGTCAAGGTTTCCTGTCGGCTCATCCGCGATCAGCACCTTGGGATGATTGGCGATGGCCCGGGCGATGGTAGCACGCTGCTGCTGTCCTCCGGATAACTGATCCGGGAAGGATTTTGCCTTATCCTGAAGTGATACCAGCTCCAGAATTTCACGTACCCGCCGTCGAATCGTAACCTTATCCAGCGCCAGCACCTCCAGAGCAAATGCAATATTTTCAAAGACTGTCATTTTCGGAAGCAGGCGGAAGTCCTGAAACACGACACCGATATTGCGGCGATAAAAGGGTACACGGGAGTGACGCAGCTTTCCCACGTTGGTTTCCGCAACATATACCTCTCCCGCATCCGGAAGCTCTTCTCCGTCCAGCAGCTTGATCAGTGTGGACTTTCCACACCCTGTCGGACCGATGATATAAACAAATTCACCTTCATCTATTTCAAGATTGATATCACGCAGTGCGTGAACCCCATTCCTATATGATTTGGATACATTTTTTAAGAGGATCATTTCATCACTCCTTTGGCTAACATTATAACATAAATCGACACCGTTGACAGTGTCTGTCGTATGTAAAATTCTTACAATTTCAAAATGCAGACACAAAAGTTATGATAGATAGAAAACATTACCTGTCAGCCATATAGCATTTTTTGAAAACCGAATGGGATTAAAAACATTAATATACAGCCTCTGCAGTATTCTCTGTCAGATAAGCATACTGATGTTCTATTATGGTACAAAGATCAACGATTAACCAAGCTGAAAAAATATGAACACTCTTGCTTTCATATTTAATGTAATTCAAACCTTATCATTAGCCCTGTTCTTGTTGGACAGTCCTTTCCTATTAGGGTTATACACTGCCTATAAGCGGTATATTCAAATGCCAAGCATATACTTGAAGCAATTTCACAAGTTCTATACCTTATACCCCTGACGTTTTCAGTTCATGAAAGTACAGACACAAAGCTTTCCTTAATTAGCCGCCATATACACATCAGCGCAAACAATACACACTTAAATATTTAAAAGCCCTACCTACCTCTGCCATGTTTTACAGGGTACAAAAATTAAATAAGAGCAAAAACCAGAATACTGGCGTGCTCTTTACGGATACATTACAGCTGTTCCTGATATGTAAAGCCCTCTCCCTGTACCTCATTAACATCACTGACGATAACAAATGCTTCCGGGTCGACCTCAGTTATAATATGATTTAATTCAGAAAACTGCTTCTTGACCACCACCATCATAATCACCGGCTTGCTTGTTCTCGTATAGCCACCCTCAGCATGCAGAATTGTGGCACCGCGGTTGATATTCTGATAGATTACCTGCATCATCTCTTCAAATTTATCAGAGATAATCATAACATTCTTCGCTTCATGAGAACCCATGGTAATCACCTTGTCAATCAACTGTCCGCATACCCAAACGGATACCAGTCCAATCATGGCAGCCTCCACTCCATAAACACTTGCTCCTAAAAGAACAGTCGCACCGTCTATACACATAACCAGCGTAGGCAAAGCGATTTTCGTGTATTTGTTAATTATCAGCGGTGGGATATCCATTCCTCCCGTACTGCCACCTACACGATAAACCAGTCCAATACCGATACCGGTGCATACACCTGCATAGATAGATGCTAGTAATGGATTGCTCGTCACCTGAACATCCGACCACAGCATGCCCAATACGGAGATAAAAAGAGGATAGACAATCGTGGAAACGACGGTTTTCAATGCAAAGCGTTTTCCCAGCAACGCTGCTCCTAGCAGATATAAACCGATTGTTAGACCGTTAATAACAAGACGTGGAGACAGGTTGAAAATCGGCTGCAGAGCAACCGCTATTCCTGCCACCCCTCCGGAAAGAATATCCAGAGGGAGAATAAAGAATGTAACGCCTGCTGCAATAATCAGATTTCCCATGACGATACTGATAATTTCTATGATTTGATCCTTTTTATTATGATTCTGCATATGCTGCACCTCGATTCCTGCTGCCCGCAATTATAACACAGGAAGATATGTAATCCAAGACATTTATAACAGGAATTACTCTGAATATCGATCTTTCAGCTTAACATCAGGACAATTAAAAACAGAACAGGTGTACTGAAATACAATGGATAATATCAATCAGACGTTGTAGAGCTTTTCTGTACCTTGATGTAATGAAAAACCACGAATTTAATCCTGTACTATATGCTGTAAGTAGTATTAAAATATAGAAAACACCTACATAATAGACCCTTATATGTGTAGCTGTTTCATAAAGTTCAAATTTTTTATGTTGCATATAGTATAAAAGGTGAAAACTTACAAAATGCTGGATAGCTCATCATCAAAATATCCATGTCTCTTTTAACGTTCTCTGCTTTTTGCTTCAATAACCTTCAGAAGTCTAGCATCATTTTATCTGATTACTTCAATCAGCTTTTCCTTTCTGCGGCATTCTAATCTGTCTTATCACAATCTGTGATCCTTTGGAGTTTGTCTATTTTATGAATCATAACAAAAAATTCTCAATCTTTGTTGATTTCTACTTCCCATTATATTTAAATCAGAGCCAGTAGTTTTCTGGACGCTCTCTGCATGGTGCGCTGCCGCAGGCGTTCGGTACCTCTGCATTCCACCCTGTTCCAAATGTAAGGTCATTACTACTGTTATAAATATGCAATGCCTCAGACATACTCATATTTCCAACACGAATGATTTCCACATGGCAATGATTCCCCAAACTCCATCCGGAGTCTCCTGAATATCCAAGCACCTGCCCCTGTGATACCTTCTGTCCTGGCGTAACTGCAATAGAAGTCATATGATAAAATGGCATTGCGTAGATGGTATTTCCTTTTTTTGTAAGCAGCAATACATTATTTCCACCGCCAATTGGAATACCGCAGTTACTGTAACCATTTCCACAGCCTGAATATGTATGAAGGATGACTCCAGCTGCAGGAGCCTGTACAGGGATATTTATTGTACCTCCTGTAGAGAAGTCCATCCCCATATGACCACCTCCGCCAGGATAATGCCATGTTCCAGATTCATAATGCCATCCATAGGATAGAGGTACCAGAAAAGAATCGTTATTTGAAGTATCATTCGGTTGATTCGGAACCACTGGTTCCTGAGGTGTCTGCGTATCTGGTTTTTTAATATCATTATTGGTATTGTTGTCAGGCTTAGCAGTATCCGGCTTTTTCGGCTTATCAAATTCTTCTGCTATTGCCAGGTCAATTTTAGGAAGTGATGTCTGGGCCATTTGGATCTGACGCTTCTGCGCACTCAGCTTTGACTCTTGCTTATGATAACCGTTCAAAAGTTCCTGCTTCACATTGTTCAGTGTTTCAACCCGCAACTTATCATCCTTTATATTGTTTTGCTGCTCAATTAGAAGCTCTTTTTGCTCTTTCACAATGGCGCGATCCTCGTTGAGTTTTTGCTTTTCCTTGTTCAGTATACTGATTTGTTCGTTTTCATACGTGTTTAATTCACCAACGATTTCCGTGCGACGCAAAAGATCAACAAAACTTGATGATCCCATAAGGAAATCGATATAGTAATTGCTTCCGGTGTAAGCCTGCATTTCAATCAGACGTTCGCGCATCTGTTGATCACGTTCTTTGATATCGTTTTCCTTCTCACTGATTTTAGCATTCATATCCTCAATGGAATTTTGCATAGTTTCAATATTCAACTGAACTTTATGTATCTGTTTATCATACTGCTCTATTTTTTCATTATTCTCTTTAATGAGAGGAGCAATTTTATCAATATTCCCTTTCACTTTGCTAATCTGATTTTTTATTTCTTTGATTTCATTATCTAGGTTATTCGATTTGTTCTGTAAATATTGTTTATACTGTCTGCATAATCCTTGTGTTTCAGAATTTTTGATCACTTCACATTTTGCATTCATTTCATCTTCTTTACCTTCAAAGTTTTCTGCATACATGAAATCGTGATTACTGATAAATAGGATACCTGCAGCGAACAATGCTAAAATAAAGCCTTTTTGTTTATGTAGCATAGCTGTTTAACCATTCCCTTTCGTATAATCATAGTAATTTTATATTACTAACTGAAAAATACGTACATCATTGTGGTTCTTTCTTATTTTAGGGTGTTTGCAAAAGGGAGAATTTGCCCGCATTTGAGTAAGAACCGTCATTATAATGCAGCATTTTTCAATGCTATTTTAAAAGTTCTTAATCATTAATTACAACTACCATTTTTATTATTTGGATTATGTTCATACAGAGGTCCAGCATTTACCCAAACATACACATCTTTTCCCCATTTATCCTTGAACTTTAATTTCACAGTATTCGCTGATGCATTATTTGCATATACATAAAATCCTAAGTTATGAATTTGCGCAAACTTGCCATCTGGATGAAAATACTCTCCAACACGTAGTATTTGATCTAAACTGCCAGTACCGCCAACAGAATTTTGATACACCTCAGTCAAAGACCAAGCAGGTAACCAAGCTTTCAATTTATTATTATAAATCAAATCCTTTGCTGCATCTACTTTATCGACTCTGTATGAAGTCATTCCACTATTTCGCGGTGAAAACTGTGCATACTCACCAGGTTGAAGTATGTCATCGCAAGGATTCATTACCGCTCTACCATCTGGATTTTCAGTAGTCGCTGCTGTCACATTGATTCCTAACATAGGCATTGCAAGCATCATCATTAAAACCATTTTACCAATTTTTTTCATTATTTCTTCCTCCTATAAATGGTTAACTATATTATATTACAATTTATGGTTAATTACAAGCAGAATAGTTTTGAACTAAATATATTCAAGTGGTGTATAACAATAATTAAGTGTTCTTCTTATTATTTGATAACGCTTATCTTTTTACTTTGCACATAGTTTTTAATATTTTTGTATAATTACTCTACCATATACTAATCGTTTGTATCATTAAGAAAAATGTTGTTACTATTTACAGCAAGTTAAAGGCTATGTGATTTTCAAAAGAGATTAGAAGGACATAGCTGCACAGCTTATGAACATTATTGCATTATCGAATACATTAGGTTCCTTTTGCCACAGACTGAACCAAGTTATGCGATTCACATAACATATAACAAAAAAAGCTGGAATTCAAAAGTAGTGATTCATACCTCTGAAATTCAGCTTTTAATACAGTGCTTCCTGATGATGGAAAGCAGATAATCTTGTTTTTATCAGTATCCGCCCTTGCCTGTCGCTCCTTCTTCTACCTGCCCATATGTCTTGAAGCTTTCGATCACGACATCAATTTCCTCTTTACTCAGGACCGCCGGTTTTCCAACACACATGGTACGCCATTGAATTTCCGCAACCCATTCCACGTTTTCCGCAACGTTGAAGGCTTTTGATAAAGAGGGGCCACAGGCCACCATACCATGATTTGCCAGCAGCATCGCCAGTCCTTCCCCCGTTGCTTCACTCACCTTTTCCGCCAGCGCCTCCGTGCCGTAGGTTGCATAATCAGCACAGGGTACACAAGATGTTTGCGCTCCAGCAAGCAGATAATGTACGGCTTCAATCGGCTGCTTCAAACATGCAAAGGTTGTGCAGTAGGTAGAATGTGCATGCACCACACCTCGCGCATCCGGATGAAGCTTATAAATTGTCGCATGCAGCGCATGTTCACTGGATGGCTTCCGGCTTCCCTCTATAAGGTTTCCATCCAAATCCAGAATGACAATATCCTCAGCAGCGGTTTCAAAATAATCCAATCCGGATGGTGAAATCGCCATATAGCCACACACAGGATCATAGGCGCTGATATTGCCTGATGTTCCTTTCGACAAACCGGCAGAGCTCATTTTCTTCCCGTAATCTACAATTTCCTGTCGTTCTTTTTCCATTAACATACTTCGTTTTCCTCCTTATACCGTCGTATTCACTCTATCTCGATTTGTTTTCCATATTTCATAATACTCCTGTATGAGCGATCCCTTTTGCGGTTTATAGATTTTGTACGCTCGCTCATTTGTGTCTGTATGAATATTCCAATAAGAATTGCATACAGCTACACAGCCCATAATAGATGCCTGATGGAAATTATCCGGCAGTACCAGAGCCTTCTGCGTCAGATCACTGAGATGCTGACACAGCATTTCCGATTGAAAACCGCCGCCGCAGCCCAGAATTTTATCATGCTGTATCGGCAGCATCTGCAGCAGCTGTCGATACTGATAAAAAATAGAACAGGCGATATCCCCCACCAGGGCCCATGCAAGATCTATTCGATGCAAATCGGCGCGAAATGGCGGGCGCATGAAGAAGCCGCCGTTTTTATAGCCGCAGGCATGTTCAAAATCCAGAGAGGAAAAGGATGCGGTGCATTTTATGCTGTTTACTTCCTTCAATGCTGCCTCCAGATCCTCATAGCTCACACCGTCAAAGAGCAGATTTCGAATGCGCTGATAGTTCAATCCCGTAACACCGGGGTTTGTTTCCATCTGATACATGCTGCCCTTTAACCAGGAATCCGTCCAGCAGCGCTGCTGCGGATCACAGTATCGTTCTGTTCTCAGCGTCACCACAGGAGACGTTGTTCCTGATACAACAGCAATATCCCCTTCCTGCATACCGGCTCCAAGCACTGCCACCTGCGTATCTGCCCCGCCTATAAGAAAGGGAATGTCATAGGCGATTCCAAGCTGCTCCTTGATATCCTCTCTCATAAAACCCAGAAGAGAGCCTGCATTCAGCAGGGGCGGCATGGTAAGCTGCTCCAGCTTGAACCGCTTTATCAGTTCTTCACTCCATTGCTGCGTACCAATGTCATATAGCTGTGTTTCACACGCCTGCGAAGGTTCGATGGCAAGCTTTCCACATAAAACATAGCCAATCCACTCGCTCAGGCTTGTAAAGGTTTGTACCTGATCGAAAATTTCTTTTCTGCGCTTTGATAGGCCCATAAGCTTAGCAGCAGGAAAATCCTCCGTAACCCAGCGCCCCGTTTTCTCATAGATCCCATCCTTCTGTATCTCTGCCATCCACGCTCTTCCCCGGTTATCAATATTGGGAAGTCCATAGAAGTCTTCCTGTTTCCGGTTGATGAGGACAATACTTTCTCTGGCACCGGAGGAGGATATGGCATCGATCGTGATATTTGGATACATATGAATGATTTCCCGACAAAGTCCTAAGATGTTGCGCTTCCAAAACGAAGGATCAAAATACTGCGCATCCTCATATGCCTCATCAATATAATAGATATTTTCAAAGGTTTTCACGCAAATCAATGCGCCATCCTCACGAACCAGAGCAACTCTTGAATTACCGGTTCCTATATCCACGATCATATAATGCTTCATAACGGCATCTTCAGGGAGTGATAATTGTATACGATACGCTCCAGCTGCTCCTGCTTTTTCCAGGCCTTTAAGCGCTCTGTGATGATATCCGACTGATGGTCTGTAACTTCATAGGTGGCTCCACAGATATGCGGTGTTAAAAGGACATTGTCATTTTCTATGATTTTCAAGTCATCCGGTAATGGCGGCTCGCTGTTCAGCACATCCAGAAGAATCCCCTTAATGCGTTTCTCTCTTGCCATATCCTGCAATGCTTCCATATCTACGACAGCACTTCTTGCGGTATTCACAAAAACAGCATCCGGTTTCATCGTATACAGCAAATCTCTTGAAATCAGCTTCTCTGTAGCAGGAAGCACCGGCAGATGAATGGAAATGATATCACATGCGGCAAACAGCTCCTGCAGCTCACATTTTGTATATGGCGTATCACTGACATACGGATCGTAATAGCTGATGCTGCACCCGAATGCGTCCAGCAGGTGTGCAGCCGCTTTTCCCACGGCACCAAAACCGACGAAGCCGACATGCTTGCCATGCAGCTCATTTCCCATCCATGTATAATACGGTGTTGTTCCTTCTATCCATTGTCCGTCCCTGACCCATGCAGTTGCAGGAAGCAGCTTGCGCATATAGGCAATCAGCATTCCCACCAGCATTTCCGCTACAGCCGTCGCATTCCGGGCCGGAGTACACAAAACCGGTATTCCATGAGCACTGCATGCCTCTATATCAATATTTGCTGGATTTGCACGGCAGTCACCAATTACCTTTAACCCTTTATAGTTGGATACTACAGCTTCCGTGATGCGATCCAGCTCTGTAATCAGAATATCCGGCTGCACCGTTTTCAGCGCCTCCAGCATCTCTTTTTCATAAAAGCGCTCTCCTGTTTTATTCCATGGATCATATACGACCTCTTCAAACAGCTCCTGCAGCTCCCGCAGTCTGATTTCAGACATGGGAGCACGTACGTAAACCTTCATAAACCGACCTCCTTATCAATAAAACTGTGATACATCTTCCTCAAAATAAGCTGCGACATCATATGCACTATATACCCCCTTATCTGTTATGACACCATCAATCAGATAGGGTGGAGTAATATCAAAGGATGGATAAATCGCCTGAACACCGGGCAGGGTATTGTTGATACCGCGATAGCAGAGTACCTGCTGCGGATCGCGTTCCTCGATAATGATATCCGCCTTACTGCGCTTATCTGCATCCGGTATACCTGTCACAAAATACGGAATATGGAAGTATTTTGCCAGAATTGCAATCTGCATGGTTCCGACCTTATTTGCGATATGTCCATCCCCGGCGATTGTATCTGCGGCAGAGGTAAATAGTGATATCCCCTTGTTTTCCATTGCATAGGCAACCATATTATCAGTAATCACCGTTGAGGAGAAGCCCATTTCATGACATACACTGGAGGTCAGCCGCGCACCCTGCAGGTAGGGTCTTGTTTCCGCATGATAAAACTCCACCTGTCTGTTTCTACGCTGTGCAACACGACACATCATGCCTACAATCGTTTCTCCAAAGCACTGTGTCAGTACACGCCCTTTCTCCGGTATCTGATCAACCAGATATTCCGCTACCTTTTCCATTGTCGCATATCTGCGATTTAATGATTCCAGTGTTCTTTGTATGATCGCCTCTACCGCATTCTCGCCCCGATCGATTGCCGCATAGGCTGCCTGCAGGCATCCGCTTGTTATGACACGGTAGCGGTTTGCAGTCGTAATTCTGGCTGTAGCGATATCCTCAGCTGCAGTCTTCAGAAATTCCTTCTGCTCCTTCTGGTCTGCATTTCGTATCTGCCATGCTGCCAGGGCCATTCCCATACCGGCTGCGGTATACGGTCCGGCACTTTGCGTCACCATGTCCCGTATCGCCTGAACAACCTCCCGATAATCCTTACATTCCACGTAGCGGATAACACTCGGATAAATTCTCCGATCCAGTATACGGACCATACCGTTTTCAAACCATGCCACATGCTCATATTGCAGCAGATATGCAAGCCCCTTGTCCTGTCTTTCCATTGTATCAGCTTCCTTCCTTATCATAGTTAACCCTTTATAGCGCATAGCATGTACCGACCTCAATTTATTTCATCAGCGTACCGCACAAAGCCCCTTACTTCATAAACCAAGTACCATGCCTACATGCAGAGAGCGTGTGTATGTGCTGTTGTAGCGTAAATGCCAAAGCACTACACACAATCCCTCAAGGTTCATCAGCCCTATGAACAAATCATGTTAAATTGTTCACTTACTTCCATTCCCTCATGAATCACCTTTCGATTCCGTATCAGCCAGATTCCCATTTTCAGCAATGCACGCTCAAAGGCTACACGCTTGTCTGTCTCTTTGATTGAGGTGACCTCCATAACCTTGGAATCCCCCACAACTCTGCGAATAATTTCCGTCCCTGCATAGCCAAGGGAATCACTCATTACATCTCTGAGATAGTGCTGCTTAAATTCCTTGGTACGATACAGCGGACATTCCACGCATTGTTCATAAACCTTTGACAGCTTTTCCATGGTCAGATCAATCGTATCTGCCACCGTATGTGAACACCAGGTGATAAATTCTGTATGCCGGGGTTCTATAAACTGTATTCTTGCCCAGGCGAAGAAGAGATTGCCAATCACATTTCCGATGTCATATCCCATTGGTCCGTAAAACGCAAATTCCGGATCGATAATTTTTATTCCCTGCTCATTGATGAAGATGGAGCCGGAATGCAGATCTCCATGCACCAGTGCCTGCGCATGGTTCATAAAGCTATCTCTAAGCTGGGCAACATCGGCTTTCAGCTGCTCATTCTCATATAGAAACTCTTTCACAAACTCCTCATTTTCCGGTAATACGATATTACGATTCTTGTAATTATCATATGGCTCTGTAAGCACAAGATCTTCTGTAATATCACACAGCTCCTTATTCAGGAAGAGCCTGACATTATCTTTCTTCACTGCCCGATCCAGCACCAAATCTGTTGTAGGCAGAAGTGTCCTTGCCAGAAATTCTGCGATATTTTCTGCAAAGTGGGGAAAGAATCGACCTTCCATCAGCTCTTTCCTCATATTTTTATAGGCCGAAATATCCTCCATTGCCAGCACGCACATTGTTTCATCATAGGCATAAACCTTTGGTACAAAGCCCTCTGCCAGCATACCCTCCAGTTTGAGAATTTCCGCTTCAATCTTATTACGATATACATCCAGCGCTCTTCCGGAAGAGCGCAGAAATTTATCTGCCTGCTTTATGATGATGGATTTTCCACTATCCGGATTCCATACACGGAAAACATAATTGATGTTTCCATCACCGATTTCCTCTGCCTGCAGAACTTCATCCTTTTGAAAGTATTGCAGCTTGGAGGTGACATAGCATTTTACTTCCTCCACATCCAGCAACATGTGATGCTCATAGTTATTCATATACATTTCCACCTTATATTCTTCTATGCTTCCTTTTCAACCTGTTCTTTTTTCGTTCTGATATCCTTGAATTTCGGAAATCCGATGATGATAAAGACAATTCCGAAGACAATCATCAGCATGGAATACCAGTTATAGCCCATGATAGCGGTTGGCGATACATTCGCCAGACCTCCGGCTACCAGCAGCTGTCCGGCATATGGCAACAGACCATTAAATGCGGAGGAAAACAGATCCAGGATACTTGCGACACGCGATCTTGAAATATGGAAATTATCCGCAATATCTCTGGCAATCGGACCGGCTGCGATAATCGATATTGTATTGTTGGTAGTCGCAATGTCCAGAAGACTTACCAGAGCCGCAATGGACAGCTCGCCGCCTCTGGATGATTTTGCCCCTTTGGTCAGCTGATTCATCAGGAAATCCATACCGCCGAAGTGTTTCATCAGCTCTACCATACCGCCGACCATAACGGCGATCAAAGCCATATCCTCCATACCGATTGCACCGTCATGAATAATCGTAAGCGACTGTATCAGGGTAAAACCGCCATTGAAGCATCCGATGATCACTCCGGATAAAATACCGATGATCATCACGACCACAACATTCAAGCCGACCAGGGACAAGGCGATGACCAAAATATACGGTATGATATTCACAAAGCTGAAGGAACCGATATTTCCAAGACTCACATCGCCTCCAGACTGGATAGCGAGCAGAATCACATTGATGACAACAGCAGGCAGAACCATCAGTATATTCGCTTTGAATTTATCCTTCATGGATACCTCCTGCGTTCGTGTTGCGGCAATGGTCGTATCGGAAATAAAGGAAAGATTATCTCCAAACATTGCACCGCCGACAACGGCTCCGGCTAACAGACAGACATTGATGCCCGTTTTATTGGATATATCGACTGCAATCGGCATGAGTGCGGCAACGGTTCCCATGGATGTTCCCATGGAGAAGCTCAACAGACAGCCAATCAGGAAGATTCCGGGCAGAATCAGATTTCCGGGAAGAATGGTAAGTCCCATGTTTACGATAGAATCAACGGCTCCCATTCCCTTTGCGACTCCGCCAAAAGCACCGGCAAGCAGGAAAATCAGAACCATCAGAATCAGAGTTTCTTCTCCTCCTCCTTTACAGTACAATGCAATTTTTTCCTCGAATGGTGTTTTCTTATCTCTTTTGTTTAACAGTAATGCGACTCCGGATGCGATGGCGATTCCCGTCATCAGCGGCATGTTGTCAAAGCTTCCTGTTCCAAGTCCCGTACCCATGTACGCAACAAGGAATACAATCAGCGGCAGCAATCCAAGAAAACTGCCTTTCTTTTCATTTTTCATAGTACCTCCTCAAGTATCACATGATTCTTTAAGTAGCTTCACCCTCGGCAGCTGTCCTGTGCTTCCCTCCCTTCTCAAATATTGTTTTCTGACCGAAATGAAACCCCCTACAACGAAAATACAACATATTCAGTCACATGTCAACAGTTTTGTGTTACTTTTTGTTGTTTTATTTGTGTTTACCCTTGCTTTTCATGTTGGATATTGTTATATTATAGATGTCGATGTGACTTTCTGTTTGATTATATGGGATTTTGAAGGAGGATGATTGACCATTTCCAAATAAACTTATATAATATTCATAGAAATATTACGATAAGAAAGAGGGAAGACGTATGTTAAAGCTAGAACGGCAGTTGTTTATTGAAAAGGAGCTGCACGAAAAGGGCAGTGTACTTGTTTCCGAGCTCAGCAAGGTACTGGATTGCTCAGAAGAGACAATACGCCGGGATATCAAGGAAATGGAAGCGGCCGGAAAGCTCAACAAAATTCATGGTGGTGCCTATCTGCCGGATAAATACGACAAGGGTGTGCCGATTGAATTACGTGAATCATTCTTCGCCAGTGAAAAGGAACAGATGGCGGACAAGGCGGTGGATATCATCAAGGATCATTCTGTCATTATGCTGGATTCCAGCACGACATGTCTGAAGCTTGCGGAGGCAATCATCTCATCCGGGAAATGTATTACATTGATCACCAATTCGCTGCGTATCAGTTCTCTGTTTAATTCCCAGTCATCCAATGTGAATCTGATTTGTCTGGGTGGACAGCTTCATCGGGCAACTGCATCCTTTACCGGGTATCGGACGACAGATACGCTGAAGCAGAATTTTGCGGATATCACCTTTATCTCCTGTCCGGCACTGCATCTGCAGCATGGACTCTCTGACAACAACCTGAATGAGGCAGAGGTGCGCAAGCATATGCTGGAAAATTCCCACTATAAAGTCCTGATTGTCGATCATACAAAGTTTGATTCCATATCGGACGTCCTGTTTTATGACCTTGCCGGAGTTGACCTGTTGATAACGGATCAGCCGCTCAGTGAGACATGGGAGGAGTATTGCAGAAAGTCATCTATCGAAATTATTTATTCGTAAATACGATAGGAGGACATCATGAGAAATTTTACGTATCACAACCCTGTACGGATTCTGTTTGGCGATCATGCACTGGATCAGCTTCCTGATCTGTTCAGGGAATTTCATGTTTCAAATCTTTTGCTGGTTTACAGCGGAGATTTTATCAAAGAGCTAGGAATCTGGGATGCTGTTCGTAAGGCTTGTGTTCAAAGTGGCATCGCCTTCTATGAAGAGGGCGGTGTTGTTCCGAATCCGAAAATCGAGCTTGTACGTGAGCTGATCACACTGGGAAAGGAAAAAAAGATTGATTTCGTACTTGCCGTGGGTGGAGGCAGCTCGATCGATACAGCAAAGGCAGTGGCAGCAGGAATACCCTATGAGCATGATGTATGGGACTTCTTCGAATATGCTGCTGTTCCTGAAACGGCTGTACCGGTTGGTGTTATCACCACCATACCTGCGAGCGGCTCCGAGTGCTCCAATTGTTCCATCATTTCCAATGGGCTGCACAAATGCGGCATTGAGTACGATTGCATCATCCCGAAATTCGCAATCATGAATCCGGAGTATACCAGAACGCTTCCGGCCTATCAGACATCGGCAGGAATTGCAGATATTCTCTCTCATATGCTGGAGCGCTATTTCACCAATACGGAGCATGTTGATACGACAGATTATATGCTGGAGGGTACAATGCAGGCCCTCATGGTGAATGCCCGCCGTTTGATGAAGAAGCCGGATGACATTCATGCGCGTTCTGAGGTACAGTGCCTCGCCTTTATCGCGCACAATAATTTGCTGGATATCGGCAGAGAGAGCGACTGGGGAGCGCACCGTATTGAACATGAGCTGAGTGCACAGTATGGGATTACGCATGGAGAAGGTATGGCTGTTGTAACCATCGCATGGGCCCGCTACATGGCTGCGCATCATCCGGATAAGCTGGCGCAGCTCGCAAGCAGAATTTTTGGTGTCGATCCATTTGTTTACACAAAAGAAGATATGGCCTATATCCTTGCGGACAGGCTGGAGGAATTTTTCCGGTCGCTGCATCTGAAAACCACCTTGCATGAGATGGGAATCGATGATGCACATTTTGAGGAGATGGCTAACCGGGCTACCAATAATGGTAAAGATTGTGTTGGACATTATGTGGCGTTGAATAAACAAATTTTTGTGGATATACTGAAGATGGCGTTATAAAAAAGCTTTGTCATCACGAATGCAGGTCCGTGATTGCAAAGCTTTTTACTGTTCTGAAAGCACAACATGTTTTCCTTGATTAAATGCGGGGCAATAAAAAAGGCATCTGCATCAGCCTGTACATTATATACATACCTATGCAAATACCTTATCACTCTCTATTGATTCTGGAATCCCCAGCTATTGATATAGCCAATCCACTTATCTCCGATATAGCAGGAATAATACAAGCTTCCATCTGCTCTGGCAAGAGAACGTTTGATTGTAAATTTCTGATTACGATAACCAGTCATTCGCTTCACCCATTTATCTGCCGGTGCGTTATAAAGCCAGTATTTCTGTGGATTCGGTGTATTAAAGACTCGAGCATTATTATCTCCCCATCCAAAATACGTATCCTTTTTCACACTGTTTTTCAATGCGTAGGAATTTATATAACCAATCCATTTCCCATTATAATAGGCAGACCAGTAAGAGGTACCTTCTTCATTCACATATTCTCTTGTTAAAAGCAGTGGTTTGTTATTGTAATTTTTCATGCTGCCCATCCATTTTTTCTTGAATGGATCATAGCGATTGTAATTTGCAGCATTCGGTGACGAGAATACACGGACTCTTCTGGACAGATTATAGAACCCCTGCGCCTTTTTTTGCGGATAAGTCAGACGGTTACTGAAGCTTGCTTGGCTAAATTTATACTCGCCATTTATAAGGTTTGCTGTTCTGACAACGAAGCGGTAGGATGCCCCGGAGGTTCCCGTTTTAAAGGTATAGGAAGTCCCGGTTTGAGATGTCAGATAATTCCATTCACCATCGTCTGTTGTCTGATAATATACACGGTATCTCGTATTGTAAGGAACCTTATCCCAAGTCAGCTTGATATTTGTTCCCTCTACCGTAGCTGTCAGATTTGCAGGACTTTGTGTCTGCAGACTCAGCAGGGTATTTGTAAACATACTAACATCCACATTTTCTGGAGTAATTCCTTCAAAATCAGCTTCCGATGTATACTGCCATCCTCTGTCTCCCGTATAGTACGGATTATCAAACGCCAGATAGCTTCCATATTCTGCAATCCATGAAGTAAGTCCTAAAATATAGGCAGAGTTTAGCTGCTTCTGACAATAACTGCGATAGCTGTAAACGTGCACTTTTCCACTATAACCTGCGCTGTTCATTTTATCAACGTATGTTTTGATAATACTTTCATACGTCTTAACATCCTTTGGTGGAACACGTGTTGCTCCATCATGATTATATGCCTTGAATGCCTCTATATCATAATAAATCGGATAAGACATATCAGTTAAATCATATCCCTGCAGACGTTCAATTGTACTATCCGCTTCCGCATAGGCAAAGTTAGCATCATATGCATAGCTGTATAGATATAAGCCATAAGGAATTCCCAGACGCTTACATTCGCTTATATTATAATCAAAATATTCATCTGTGTATCCGACACCCCATCCGATTCTAAGAATTGCGCCGTCAATTCCCTCACTTTTCAATTTTTCCCAGTTTATTTTACCATCATGCTCAGAGACATCAACTACCTGCTTTGGATTTTCAACAACAACGCTTTGTCCATTCTTTGTATATGTAAAGGTTTTCGTTGTTCCGTTCATTCCCCAGACAGGTGCAATCAAGCGGGCATTTGCTGATCTGCTTCTATACTGCGTTTGCGGCTGCTGTGGCGTACCGTCTCCCATGGCAGCATTTTCAGCTCCTTCCATCTCACCAATCGGCTGATATGTATCTGCTGTAACTGTCTTAATTTCATTTGTATCTGTATTGGTTACAGTACCATCTGTATTCTCTGTTTCTTGTGCATGGACACCTGTCAGGCAAAGACCGGCTGCCAGCAATGTGACTAAAAGTTTTCTCAAATTCAGTACCCCTTTCTTTTTCTATATAAGTATAACATCCCTGTAGCTAATTTCCACATTTTTTTATAAATCACTAACATTATTTAATTAACTATGTGTTAAAAATACGATATTTTAAAGCCTTCACATATATTCTTAAGGAAATCGTAATAATCACACAAACATCTCAATTCCTTTATTTTTACATATTCTGTAATCTCCACATTAAATGATAAAAAGGGGAGGCTCCCCTTTCCTTGACATTACACATAATAATCAAATCTGTGTTTTTAAATATGCGAAGATAAATGCATCCAGATCGCCATCCATAACCCCCTGCACATCACTGGTTTCACAGCTGGTCCTATGATCCTTCACCATGGAATACGGATGGAATACATAGGAACGTATTTGTGAACCCCACTCATTAGCTTTCTGCTCACCCTTGATTTCCGCCAGTCGGGCTTCCTGCTCCTCAATCATTTTCTGATACAGACGACTTTTCAATACACGCAGCGCCTCTTCCCGGTTTTCATGCTGGCTTCGACCATTCTGGCAGGTGGCCACCAATCCGGTCGGCTTATGCACCATGCGGACAGCGGAATCTGTTTTGTTGATATGCTGACCGCCGGCTCCACTGGCACGCTTGGTCTCCACAATCAGATCCTCCGGTTTGATTTCGATTTCGATTTCGTTGTTAAACTGCGGCATAACATCCAGAGAAGCAAAGGATGTATGCCTTCTCCCGCCGGAATCAAACGGCGATATGCGCACCAGACGGTGAACGCCCTTTTCCGCCTTCAGATACCCATACGCCATATCACCCTCCACAAGGAAGGTCACGGATTTGATCCCTGCCTCATCTCCGGGAAGATAATCCAGCATACTGACCTTGAAGCCTTTTTTCTCAGCCCAGCGGGAATACATGCGATACAGCATATCCGCCCAGTCACAGGATTCTGTTCCACCGGCTCCCGGATGCAGCTCCAGGATTGCACTGGAATGATCATATTCATGGGACAGAAGAATCTTGATTTCAAAATCATCAAAGTTCTTTTCCATCTCCAAATACTCTGCTTCAAACAGCTCGAAAATTTCATCATCATAATCTTCCTTCAAAAGATCATGTGTTTCTTCCAGACCTATCAGCGCACTGTTCAGCTTTTCGTAGCTTTCCACGATGTCCTTGATACCGTTCAGCTGACGAATCAGTGTTTGCGCATGCTGCGGATCATTCCAGAAATCATCCTGCAGCGTCATGCTCGTCAGCTCCTGAATCTTATGTTTTTTTTCAGCTAAGTCAAAGTGACTCACCAAGCTGCGCAAGCTTTGCCTGATGAGTGTTCACCCCCTGTTTAATTTCGTATAGTTCCATATTAGTTTTCCACTTTTCTTTCTACCTGTACCTTTAAAGCAAAGAATACAACCTCACGTGCAATACGTGCCTGCATTTCCTCAAACATTTCATATCCTTCCTGGATATATGCCTGTAAAGGATTGTTCTGCGCATAAGAGCGCAGGTGAATACCGTTTCTCAGCTTATCCATCATATCAATATGCTCAATCCAGTTGCGGTCCATGTTCCGCAGTACGATGGTTTTTTCAAACTGCTTAAATTCATCACGGATATCCTTGATTTTATCATCGTATAGTGTGAAGATTTTCTCTGCACAGTATGTTGTTACATCATTCTTTTCCTTACCCTGGATTTCCTCCAGCTTCAGATTATCCTTTTCTTCCAGTCCGAGCAGCTCCAGTCCCTGCAGAACACCTGCATAATCCACGCTTTCATCATGGCGGGTATGATCCACATTCGCATCCACCACACTGTCAATGACGCGGTCTATCATATCACGAACGATGCCGTGAACATCCTCATTTTCCAGAACGAAATTACGCTGCTCATACATGATTTCACGCTGCTTACGCAATACATCATCATAATCCAGCAGCTGCTTACGAACATCATAGTTATAGCCCTCGACACGTTTCTGTGCCTGAGAAATCGATTTTGTTACCATCTTGGATTCAATCTGTGCATCTCCCATGGATTCAAACAGCTTTTCAAATTTATCGCCGCCGAAACGAATCATCAGCTCATCCTTTAAGGAAACATAGAAACGGGAATATCCCGGATCCCCCTGACGTCCGCTACGTCCACGCAGCTGGTTGTCAATACGTCTGGACTCATGACGCTCACTGCCCAGAACGACCAGTCCGCCAAGAGCTCTGGACTCATCGGTAAGCTTGATATCGGTACCACGCCCTGCCATATTGGTTGCGATCGTTACGGATTTCGGGCGACCTGCCTTGGCGATAATTTCTGCTTCCCGCGCATGGTTCTTCGCATTCAGCACTTCGTGAGGAATCCGCTCTTTGCGCAGCAGCTCATGCACCAGCTCACTGGTTTCAACGGAAATCGTTCCAACCAGTACCGGCTGCCCCTTTTCATACAGTTCCTTAACCTCTTTCACCAGAGCCGCAAACTTCAGTCTCGGGTTCGCAAAAATCGCATCCGGATAGTCGATACGCTGTACCGGTCTGTTTGTAGGAATTTCAATAACACGCATATTATAGATATCCAGGAATTCCTCTTCCTCGGTTTTTGCGGTACCGGTCATACCGGCAAGCTTATCATACAGACGGAAGAAGTTCTGATAGGTGATCGTTGCAAGGGTACTAGTCTCTTCCTTAATGGATACACCTTCCTTGGCCTCAATCGCCTGATGCAATCCATCGGAATATGCACGGCCCGGCATCGTACGCCCGGTAAACTGATCGACAATGACGATCTCATCATCCTGTACGACGTACTCAACCTCATTTTTCATGATATAGTTCGCCTTTAAAGCCTGTGTTATATGATGTACCAGCTGGGTGTGATCCACATCATACAGATTCTTGATTTTGAAGTAACGCTCTGCGACACTTACACCCTTTTCACTCAGCATGATCTGACGGGTTTTTTCATCAATTTCAAAGTCATCCCCCTTCAGACGTTTTGCGAATGCATCCGCCTGCAGGTACAGGTTTGCTGTTTTTTTCGCGCCACCGGAAATGATCAGCGGCGTTCTGGATTCATCGACCAGAATGGAATCGACCTCATCGACGATTGCAACATGCAACCCGCGCAGCACGCGGTCCTTCACATCGGTAACCATATTATCACGCAGATAATCAAAGCCCAGCTCGGAGTTTGTGGTATATGTAATATCACAGTTAAATGCATCACGCTTCTGAGATGGTGTCAGCGGGCGGGAGTTTACACCGACACTCAGACCCAGGAACCGGTAAATCTGTCCCATCCATTCCGCATCACGGCCTGCCAGATAGTCGTTGACAGTAACAACGTGTACCCCCTTGCCGCTTAAGGCATTCAGGTAAACGCACATGGTGGAGGTCAAAGTCTTACCTTCACCGGTTTTCATCTCTGCAATATCGCCCTGGTGCATAGCAACCGCACCCATGATCTGAACCTTGTACGGATACTCACCAATCGTACGGCGTGCAGCTTCACGAGATGTCGCAAAGGCTTCTATCAGCAGACTGTCAAGGGTTTCCCCTTCCTCATATCTATGTTTGTACTCCTGTGTTTTTTCTCTCAATGCATCATCACTTAACGCTTCCATGTCATTTGCCAGTGCCATGACCTGTTCTGCAGTCTTTTCCAGATTATGCAATGTCTTTTTTTCACCGTTTAATAAACGTTCGATAAAATTAGCCATTCAAGACCCTCCATACCTTCTTTATAAGTTTATATCGCCTGTTTCAAAACTTCATATAGCCTTATCTATTGTAACACAAAGTGTGTTTCAATAACACCGGATACAGACAATTTCAGAAGAATTTACATTTTGTTTCTTTTTTCCATAACATTTGTGTGAACAACCTGTCTGCGTTTTCGTTTACGTAAGCCTCCTCAATAATTTTACGTGTCAATTTCAACTCTGGAAAGGATTCTGTTTGAATAAAAACCAGGATAGGAAAAAGAGGACATTCCCAAACAAGCCAGGATTTCTGTCCCCTTCCTATTCCTTTTATTTCGTAATGATTTCTGCCTTACATGCTGATACAAATGTCGGATCGCTGTTGTTTGGGCCCACCAGTACCACCATTGCAAATTCATTTCTTATCACAGTTCCCTGTCCCACCGTCTGACCGCCGGCGTTAATGTCAACACCCGGAGTTCCGACTGGAAGGTATGAGCGTACAGCATTTTCGCAGGCAGCGCTGCATCCGGTTGGAGCAGGTACAGGTGCAGGAAGATACGTAATAGCTTCATTATATACTGCGCTCGTAATTCGCACAGACGCAATGCGGCAGATCGACACGGCCTCTTGAGGTACGCCCTGTGCATTGGTGAGCTGCAGCAGTCCATAATCAGGTGATGGCAGCAGGGAACCGGCACGGCCACTGGCATTGTTACCACTTTCCATTGCAACAACGACAGTATCGTTTGGATAGAGCTGAATGATCTGCAACAATATATTGATCATCTGCTGAACACACAAACAGTCAGCACCACTTCCTTCAGGGCCGGTTGGTCCTGTGCTTCCTGTATTTCCCGTTGCCCCGGTCGGGCCGGTTGGTCCGATACCCGCTGGGCCCGTTGCTCCGGTACTTCCGGTTACTCCTGTGGCTCCCGTAGGACCGGTGATTCCGATACCAGTTGGCCCTGTTGGACCGATACTTCCTGTAGCACCACGAAATCCTCTGGGACCACGTGGGCCCTCACAGCAACAATCACAACAGCAATCACAGCTGTCATAATATTCATTCTCATCATATAACATGATTCTCACCTCTTTTCATAACCATCACAAATTTTCATGGTCATTTCAGAGTATGTTGAACATATATCTCCGGTGGCTGTCATCTCCCTATTTTTATCATAAAAAAATAACCGTGACAGCCATTATACATTGGAATCACGGTTATTCTGTTTTTTTACGCTTTAACGATGTTGTGAGCCTGCAGTCCACGGTCAGTTTCAACTAAATCAAATTCAACTTCTGCATCAGCATCAATTGTTTTGAAACCTTCCATCATCAATTGTGAATAGTGGAAGAATACATCTTTTCCATCCTCTAAAGTGATGAATCCGTATCCCTTTTCCTGGTTAAACATTTTTACTTTTCCTCGCATTGCTTCAAAACCTATACCTTTCTATGCTTGATCTATTGCATAACATCATTATAGACAGTTTACGAGTGAAAATCAATCAAAAAATTGTGAACTTTTTGAAAAAACTATCATGTTTTTGTAATATGTTTCTTATTTTTAAACAGTTTTTCATTTATGTATAAAAATTACATATATAGAGAAATATTTTTCATTCATAAGACATGTGCTTTGTAATGTATTATAGGTTTTTATCTGTTAAAAACCATAGTTTAAACACTACATTCGAATATCTATTTGCCAGAAAACAGGAAAAGGATCCGGAGAGCTCCTGATCCTTTTCTTTGCGCCATTTATGCTTTTTCTACATTTCTGGCCTGCAGTCCCTTATCGGAATCCACCGTATCAAATGTTACTTCCTGACCTTCCTCCAGGGACTTGTATCCTTCCTGTTGGATATGAGAATAATGTACGAAAATATCCTTTCCATCTTCTCCATTGATAAATCCATAGCCCTTCTCAGCATTAAACCATTTTACTTTGCCTTTCATTTCTGACTTCACCTTCCTGTATCTATGTCAAAGTATAGAGAACATCCCTTTTCTTTTCAAATCTTTTTTTTCGCAGGATTCGACAAATCGGGGATTCGCACAAAGCGCCAGTGCCTCTATCTTATACCTATGCTTTTGAAGAAGATCATATGCACAAAGTAATGTATTTCCACTTGTAACAACATCATCAACCAGCAACAGTCTGGTTTTTGGAAGAACGATATTCGGTTTCATTTTTATTACCTGGGAAATATTACTGCGGTTTTCAAAGCTTTGCAGGGACTGCTTGTGATTGCAGGTCTTATAAAATGGTTCAATGGTCTTTAAACGGCAGGCATGTAGCATGTCCTTTACCGGATGAAAGCCGCGTTCAATGGTTTTTTCTTCGCTCGAAGGGAGAAGAACGATCGTGTAGTGTCGAAATTTAGCATTGATTTTTTTCATGATGTCATGGAAAAACACGTCTCTTAGAGCTGTATCCAGACCTTCCTTATATTGAAATATCATATTTTCCAGAAAATCATTATATACATATGCGATATGCAGCTTTATGCCATTCAGCTTTACTGTCTTATTCAAAACGGCTAACTCATGACGGCAGGCTCCGCACAAAAGGGAATCCTGACGCAGGAATTCAAAAAGACTTTGCTGATTTATTATCTCCTCCATACATAGTCGGCACCATTCTTCCTTCATTTTGAATCCCCCCTGTTCATCCTCTGTAATGCCTGTATGCAGCGCTCGATATCTCTTGTTTTTCTTGTGCACAGAAACAAACCTTTCCCTGTCGGCATTTCAATATTACGTCCAACACGGCCAATCATCTGAATCAGGCTCGCTTCATTGAATACCGGATGATCAGCATGATAAATCACAACATGTACACCCTTGATGGTGATTCCTCTTTCCAGAACGGTTGTCGCAATCAGACATTCGTAGCGCTTTTCATGAAATCTTTTAAGGATTTTTTCCTTATCCTTCGTTTTTGAAGTAAAGGAAGTACAGCGAAACACAATACGCAGCCATCTGCTCATCTGCTCTGCCAGAGCTATCGTCGGTACAAAGACCAGGGTCTGTGCGGCTTCCTTTTTCTGACGCTTTAAAAATCGGATAAGCTGATACAGCTGTATGGAAGGCAAGGCTGCTTTCACATCGGGTACGATCAAAGGATAGCCGTGCGGTCTTTGAAACAGCTCGACCATCTGCAGTTTTCCCTGCTTTACATCTGACAGCATTTCTTCATCCGGTGTAGCGGTCAAATACAGACGGCTCCCGATACAGGCATGTATTGCAATCTGCTTCAGCACAGCATTGCCACGATAAGGAAATGCATCCACCTCATCCATGATCAACAGATCAAACACCGCATGATAGCGATACAGCTGGTGCATTGTGCATATGATGAGATCACCCTCTGTGACCTCAGTATAGCCCTCACAAACCGCGATCACATTTAGATTTTTAAACGCATCCTGCATGCGCTCCCGTATTTCCAGAACAACCTGACGACGGCTGATGGCAAAGCCCACCCTGCTGCCTTTCACAAGGCTTTGCTTAATCGCCTCCATGACAAGCTCCGTTTTTCCGGCACCACAGGCTGCATATACCAGCACATCCTGGTGATGATTCAGGTACATTACTATTTCTGAAGCACACCGTTTCTGTGCAGGAGTCAGTGGATATTTCAGCTGATATGCTGTATGAATGGGTTTTCTACATACGTTTTTCCTTTCCGGCAGCTCTCCTACCCCAATTCTTCCAAACATGATGCATTTTCGACAGTACCAGCCCTTGGCATCTTTATAAAAGTAACGTTTCTCTGTATTTCCGCAACGCAGGCATTGCATAGTATCACCTCCATAGTTCTATACGTATGAAAGTGGTAAAAGTCCTAAAAAAAACAGAATTTTTTTCATTCTGTCTTTTCTAACTTATTCGTTATTTATTCGATAGTGCTGAAGCATTTCCATTTGTTTTTTATCTGTTTTGTAGAATTGCAAACTATTAATTTGCTTCTTTTTCCACCTGTAAGAAATGCCATGCATCTGCACACATTTCTTCCAGTCCTCTTTCTGCTTTCCAACCAAGCTCCTTCAGCGCTTTTTCTGTGCTGGCATAGCATTGTGCAATATCCCCAGGACGTCTAGGATCAATCTGATAAGGAACCTCGATATTATTAACCTTTGCAAATGTATTAACAACATCCAGTACACTATATCCTATACCAGTACCGAGATTATACGCATCAACACCAATTGGTTCCATAACCTTATTCACAGCATTCACATGTCCCTTTGCAAGGTCTACTACATGAATATAATCACGTACACCCGTACCATCCGGTGTATCATAATCATTTCCATAAACATGCAGATAAGGCAACTCCTTATTGGCAACCTTAACGATATACGGCATCAGGTTATTCGGGATATCATTCGGACTTTCTCCCAACAGACCACTCTTGTGTGCTCCGATTGGATTGAAATAGCGCAGCAAAGCAATATTCCACTCATTATCTGAAATGTATAAATCTTTTAAAATCTGTTCAATCATCAATTTTGTCGTACCATACGGATTCGTAGTAGGTCCCAACGGGAAATCTTCAAAGATAGGTACACTTGCAGGGTTTCCATATACGGTGGCACTTGATGAGAAAACAATGCGCTTGCAGTTATGCTTTCCCATTACCTTACACAATGCAAGTAGCGACATCAGATTATTCTGATAATACATAATCGGTTTCTGTACTGACTCTCCTACCGCTTTATACCCGGCAAAATGAATAGCTGCATCAATTTTATGCTCACTGAATATTTTCTCCAGTGTTGCCTCATCACAGCAATCTGCCTCATAAAACGCAACACGCTTTCCTGTAATATTCTCAATCTTATCAACAACATCAGCCTGTGAGTTATACAGGTTATCGATTATCACTACTTCATTACCAGCTTCTATTAATTCAACGCATGTGTGGCTTCCAATGAATCCGGTACCACCAGTTACTAAGATTTTCATGTACGGTTCCTCCCTTAGTTTATCCATGTCCTATTATAGCATAATCCATTACTGATAGCGGAGAAACAAGAAAAAAAATAAGGATTTCACAAAACTAATCACCTTCAGTATATCAATTTAACCGTTTTCTATGCTTTTATATAACTCACCAAAAGCTTTTCTATCGCTTTAACTAAAAAAAGACCATGACGAAAGTGCTGTCCTAACACCATGGCCTGTTTTCCTGACAGTTTGATTTTTCTAACGCTGCTTCACAACTAATAATCCAGACGTCTGTAATACCGGCGAATATCCATTGGATGCCTTGTTTCTCTTTCCATATACGCATCGATCCGGTTATTTACGGCATGCATCACCAGGTGTGAAATGTGCTTTCTGTACCCTTCACTGATTCCCATCAGCTCATAATCCTTTGTATCGATAATCGTATAATTCTCACAGATTCTTGGCAGGAATTTCGCGACTCTTTCAGACAGCGGACGCTGTGCATCTTCTCCTATGAACACGGTAACCGGTGTTTCCTTTGTGATGATTTCAAACATACCATGAAAGAACTCCCCGGATGTGATGGACTTCGTCTTGATCCACAGCTGTTCCTCCCAATAGCACATTGCATAGGAATACGTTGCGCCCCACTGGTTTCCTGCCCCCACAAAATAATGGATTGGATCATTCCAGTGTTTTTTTGCAAATTCCTGTCCGAATGCATCAGCCTTCTTTTCCACATCAATCAGCGCCTGTGCCAGATGTGCTTCAAATTCCGCATACATAGCATCACAATCCGAGAACTCTCCGTTGTTCTGCATGAATCGATCCGCAACCATAAAGAACTTCAGCTGTTCATTCACCGGATACGCTATTTCATAATCCACCAGCTTTGCAAGCTCGGTCGTATCAATGTCAATAAATCCAATCACCTTTGCCCCGGCTGCCTGCATACGCTTTACAGCCTCTACCACTTCCACTGTGCTGCCGGTAACGGATGAGGTAATTACGACAGTGCCCTCACCCACACGCTTATTCCCCGTCGTATTGTACTCGGAAGCATTTTCCGCCCAGGTTTCGATTTCTGATTGTTCCTTCATATGAACCGCCGCCTGCATACCGCTCGCCCAGGTCCCCCCGATACCCAGCCAGCAGATATTGCGATATCCCTGTGCACATATCTCATCCACGATCCGGTTGATATCCTTACGGATTGCCAGTGCACCATTGACACTGCTTCGTGCCCATTCTTCATTGAATTTCAATAACATGTTCATGTCCTCCTCTTATTTGTAAATCATTTATCTTATCCGGCAAGTATACCGAAATAAGCACCTGCAATACCGAGAACCATCGTTCCCAGAATCAACATGATCGGATTGACTTTTTTCTTCAATAGCCAGAAATACATCCATGTACCACCCAGTCCAATCAACCCGGGCATAATTCCGTCCAGAATAGACTGCAGGGTGGTGACCTCTTCACCGACCTTACTCAACTCGACATTCAAAGTCGTCCATACCATATCCTTTGACATACAGCCAATAACCATAACACCAAGAATACTCGCTGCCGCAAGCAGCTTATCCATCATACCGTTGGCCTGCATTCTCTGCAGATACTTGAAGCCGATGCTATAGCCGAAATGCGCGCCGAAATAGCGGATGATAAACGCAGGAATGTTATACATCAGAAAATACACGATCGGTCCAAACATATTTCCGTTCTGTGCCAGTGAAATACCGATACCAACAGCAATTACCCGCAGACAGCCGACAAATACAGAGTCACCGATTCCGCTCAGCGGCCCCATCAGTGCCGTCTTGATACTGGAAATCGCCTCTCCGTCCACCTCGCCACGTGATTTCATTTCCTCCATGGATGCCACAATGCCGCCAACGAACGGAGCAAGCTGCGGTGTGATATTAAAGAACTCGACATGGCGGGTCAGTGCATCCCTGTAGCCTTCCTCATCTTCTGCATATACCTTTTTCAAAATTTTATTCATCATCATGGCAAAGGCGATGTGCATCTGCCGTTCATAGTTCCAGGAAAACTCCATTCCCAAAGAGCCCTGGTTAAATGCCATTCTGGTGATATCCGCTTTCTGAATGCTCTTATCGGATTTAGAAGTCATCATCGCTCACCTCCATACCAGCTTCTCCAGCTGCGGCTCCCTTCAGATTCATAAAATCGAATTTGACAACAATCAGAATCACACCCAGAATTGCCACGCCTAATACAGGTACACTCATATAAGCTGCAAGCGCAAATCCCAGAAAATAGTAGGGAACATTCTGCCTGTTTACCGTCATGCGCATCAGCATTGCAAACCCCAATGCGGGAAGTAATCCGGCTGCCGCAGCCATACCATCCGTCACATAGGCAGGAATTGCATTGATCATACTGCCCACTGCTTCACTTCCCAGATAGAAAGCAAAGAACACAAGCAGGAATCGTCGTACAATGGTGATCATACCGATCAGCCAGTGTGTTGCCACAACACCGCCGTATTTTCCTTCCATGGCATAACGGTCTGTAAAACGCAGAATCACGGAATTAAATACATTGCAGAAGTTACCGATTGCCTGTGACACCAGGGCGATCGGCATCGCCAGCGTAACCGCCGTTTCGATACCCTTCCCCATGGAAATTGCAAATGCAGTGGCCAGAACACCGCCGACAATCGTATCCGGTGGAACATAAGCCCCAATACTGACAGCCCCCATAAAGAATAATTCCAGACTTGCGCCGATAATCAGTCCCTGATGCAGATTTCCCAGCACCAGGCCAACCAGCGGTGCAAGAATAATTGGTCGATTGATATACAGGGAGCCCAGCTGATCGCCGAAGACACCCAGACTTGCAATCAATCCGATTAAGCATGCTTGTACCATGATTTCCTCCTCTTTTGCATTTTCATGCATGTTTCAGGAATTAAATTCCTGTATATTTGACCCGCACGGTTGCGGGAAGCGGACCTTATTGATGCAGTACATGCTCCAGTGCTATTGGAGATTCTGCCGGCAGCTGCTGGATGAATACAGACACGCCGCGCTGCTGCAGCTCCTTTAATTCCGCCTCATCCCTATCACTGATGAAAATCGCCTTGCTGATTTGACGACAGCCTTCCCTTCGAATCGTTCCGCCCAGATTGAGACTGTGAACAGCCGGACAGCCTGCACTCAGCACATTGGCATCATGAATGGTCTTTACGACCACCAGCAGTCGGTACTTATCGGTGACTCCGCTATTGATTGCCTTTATGGAATCCTCCAGATTTTTAATGACCAGCTTGACCCCGGAGGGCTTTGCCAGCTTCATGGTCGTTTTGAAAACCTCGTCATGTACCACTGCATCATTGGCAATCAGAATGCAGTCAGCACTCAATTCATTGGTCCAGGAAAATGCAACCTGTCCATGCAGCAGACGATGGTCCACTCTGCATAATTTGATCATATTTGACACCCTTTCCTTTGCGCTTTTTGCGCTTACTCACATGTAGAATAAAGCAGTTCAGCTATCGTTTCTTACACCCCACGCTCTTCGTGCATCTGTATGTCTTCTTTACAGCATGTGGTTACTCTTTTGTGCTTTGCGATTGTTCTTTTTAGGTTGCAGTATTTAAAATTCATCCTCCTGCGACGAAATACCTTTGACGGTTTCATTGCAGTACATGATCCCCGTTTTTGCTTCTGTGAACAGACGGCGAATCAGCTTATCCGCATCCTCATCGGAAAACAGAAACAGATTCATCAGCATCGGCAGATTCATTCCGGTTAACAAATGGAAATGCTTCTTCCCGATATATTTCATCAGTTCATTGTTTACACTTCCCCCGAACAGATCCGTACAGGCAATGATTTCCGCATCTGTCGGGATTTTCTTCATAGTCTCTTTAATCAGATCTGAAATATCCTGCCCGTCTTTCACATAAGCGGTTATAAGATGCACATGCTTCTTCTCTCCCAGAATAATGCGGATGGAATCATAAATCCCCTGTGAGAACATCCCATGACTTGCGAGTATATAATGTCGTTCCATATTCTCCCTCCTTTCACTCCTCAAAGCTTTTCAGCGTTTTCATTTCCGCAGACCATGGTTTTTCATAATACCTTTGGGTTGCCGTCTCCAGTGACAGATATCCCTGATAGCCATATTCCTCAAGGACAGCAAGATCCGTTTTCAGATCACGGCTACCATCCCCCCAGGCCAGATGACCGGTCGGATTCCCATCCACAAAGTGAATATGGACAATATCGCTGCCGAAGGCCTCGAAGTATTCCCGGGGTGTATGTCCCATACGTGCCATTGCCCCAAAATCGATACACACCTTGAGACAGCTGCTTCCAACCTCGTTTCGATATCGCCTGATGTCCTGAATTGTATTCACAAGACGCGATTCCTCCGGCTGCAGAGCTTCCAGAGCCAGAATCACATTTCGCTGTTTTGCATAGTCTGTGATTCTCTTCATCATAACGACGGAACGATTCCATGCTTCCTCCACCGCTTCGCTGTAATAGCACCATCCGCTGGTCACCAGAACCTGGCGACACCCCAGCACACATGCGATATCAATCATCTGCCGGTAATAGTTGAGTACCTCTTCCTGACGATGCTTCTGCTTGACTGCGATATTGTTCGGCTTTGGGTTTGTCTGTTCCGGACAGATGCCGATGATGGTTATCTGATAGCGATCGCACAGCTTCTTCAGCTGTTCCGGCGAGTCATGACGGCGGGCATCCACATAATAATGCATGGGACCGCTCCACAGCTCCACATAATGCATGCCCAGCTTATGGACGGATTGAAAGAAATCCTCCAGCTCATAAAAGCGGTAATGGCAGTTCATCGCACAGAGTCTGTCTTTAAAATTCATCTTCTCCTCCCGCCTTTCGTACATCATTTTCTATATATTCAAAGAGATATGCTATTTCCGATAGGGGCAGCTTGACATGGTAGTGCTGCAGCATAACCTCAAAGCTCCGGTTGACATCCGCAATAAAGTCCTCATGCTGTTTCTCAAAGGATGACAGGTCTGTATATTTTTCCAATGCCGTTTTTGTGACCAGACGTTCCACCAGGAAACAGATATGAATATAAATGCCGACAATGGTCTTGCTTTGAAACTTACGACCCATCGTATGCTGAAGCGCACTGACGGAGTCACTGACATAATCCAGCAGCTTATCTGCATTCAGAATCGTGATATTTTCCATGACTGACTGCATGGAGAAATTTTTCAACAGCTGACGGTCAAATTCTTCAATTTCCTCTTCCTTCAGATATGGCCGAAATACCTGATTCAGCTGTTCGATATGTTCGAAATTCATGATATCCTCCAGCGTCACACTATTGACCTTTTTTAGCTTCAGCGAATACGGCTTGATCATCAACACCACATCATATCTGTGAAATAAAATGTCCTCTGCCTTATTTTTCATCAGCTCATCATATTCATAGGAAATCATTTTCAAATCAATGGGACGCGGCAGACTGTTTTTGAATAATCGGCACAGCTTTTCTGAAATGACCATACCGGCATCATTTGTGAATACGATTGCTTTTTCCTTCTTCGCCTCTGAGAGTACCTTGTAATTGCATTGATTTTCTGCACAGGCCGTTTCCAGCAGATTCTCCAATTCGTAGTGCTGCTGTATCTTCATACCGATATTCAGAGCAAGTGAGGTGGAAATATTATTGATCACACCGACATTCACACTGTCTGCAATCACCTCGCCGATTCCCTCCAGTGACCCCATATCGACAAGTAGGATAATGTTTTTCAGATGCGGATTTTCTTCAATGAAATCGTTCAGCTTGCCGCTGATTTCCTGTACCGGTGTATTCAGCGGCATATCGATAGCTTCAAACGTATAGGAGTTCAGCAGCGAATTTGCGGCATCGGCAATAGAGCTTGCGGTCGAGTACCCGTGACTCAATATGATACCCACGGTATCCTGAGAGCGGATGTCACGATTGTAGAAGTTGATATTCAGCATCAGAAAGATACGGTTCATTTCCGACAGGCGCATGTTGATATTGGAATGCAGCTGTCTGGCAATGGATTCCGTCAGAATATATTCATTGCTCATATTCTCTGCCATTTTCTTTAGACAGCGCTGTATTTCCTTCTGGTGATCCTGTTCCCACTGATGCAGGGAGGAGGTGTTTTTCTGCGCAGAGACGAGCATTCTCGCCAGTACATAGGCACAGTTGATCGGCAGGTTGATATTTTTCATGAGCTTCACGCTGTTCAGCACACCGATGACTATTTTCTCCATAGCCTCCAGTCGGCCGTCATAGTACGTTTCCTGAAAAACAAGGATATCATAGTAGTAGCGCAAGGCCTTCTGCCCCTGTTCCAGAAAGCTGGTAAAGGCATGTGTATCCATGCAGGTTTCTTCAAATGCCTGCAGCAGCTGTTCCCACATGATGAGGATTTTACTGCCGGCTGCGTTTTTCTCCACTGCGTCTATGCGAATCAGAGAATCACTGTCCCTGCTGTTTTTTTCCACCTTAAGATGATCGAGCAGCTGAACAGGCAGGTGATACAGGCAGATGTCCATGCGCTGGTTTGATACACAGTCCGCAAATGCATTGGCACATATGGTACGGATACATCTTCGCAGTTCATCGATATTGCTTTCAAAATGGCAGCTCATCAGGAAATGCTGAAGACGCTTTGATATATAAATCGTGCGTTCCAGACGTGCCTGTTCTTCCTGAAAAAATTTAATAACGAATTCCAGACGCTCCTCCTCGTTGCGTTCCTGAAAGGATGGGATGGAACAGATAACAGGAATGCTGAGCAGCAGGCTATGACAGAAAGCCGTATGCGGATCTTCACTGGTGGAGAGAATCAGATGGACACGGGATTCAATCTGTGCCTGATCATCCTGCATTCTCGTAAATTTATTTCTGCTTAAATAGTCGGCCAGCTTTTCCTGACATTCCTCACTCAGATGACTGGCGTCCTCTATACAGAGGATGCCTTCATCCGCCTCCTCCAGCAGTCCCCGCTCTGCCGCTTTCCCATCTGCGGCACCTTTTCCAAACAGCTCCTCCATCTGCCTGCCTTTATCCTCACCGCGAAATGCCTTTTTGCGAAGCAGCGGTATTTCTTTTCTCGTGGAGGTCATGTGATTCAGACAGTATTCATGTGTGAGTCGTACCAGATAGGATTTTCCACATCCCATTTCCCCATGGAGAATGACAGGTAATCCTCCCTGCGGATAGGAGAGGGCGGTTTTCAGCTGTGCAATCGGGTATTGCAGGCTGCCGTCACAGCCGATTGCTTTTTGAAAATCCTGCAGCTTGGGACTGTTCCGGTGCAGCTCCTTCATAAGCTCACCCAGACTCAGATATTCACAGCTTTTTAATTCCAGCTGATACTTGCGTTCCAGCACACTGCGATCCATATAATAGACGGGACGCGTACTGATCTTTATGATACGCTCATCCTTCACCAGCTCATTGAGATACTGGGATGTTAAGGAGCGGGAGATGTTTAAAGCACTACTGATACTGATTGTTGTAAAACCGCCCAGCTCATTCATGCGCAAGCCCCGGGTAATTTTCTGCAGATATTCCAGAATCTGTAATTTTGATGTTGTGATATTCATGAAAGCACCTCACTTTTTCGGTACCGCTTGTTTACGATACCATTATAGAAATTCACATTGCACTGTGTCATCAGAGTCCTATATTTTTGACACTGCGCAATGTTTCCATTCTAACTCAAACACTAAAGCGGTTTCAACACTATATAGTGTTGATTTCAAAGACACTGTTGAAATGGTGGCAACAGTGTCTGTATAACATAGTTAGCATTAGGTAAAGCATCAAGCAGGATCCTACGTCTATTTCGGCTCCACTTTCATTTGCAGGAATGTGTTTCCCGTTTAGCTACTGCCATACTATGAAAATCGATCAAATTCCTTTATTGCATATACTTCCCTGTATCTTGGTTGTCTCCGGCTTGCATCCATCAGAATTAACTGCTTCATCATATAACACTGTGATGCTTAACTTTTTGAAACAGAAAAAATAATCGTATCGTAACCGATTAAATTTTTTATCCTGAATCAGTCACAACACACATGATTGATCGATTGAAAAACAAGTAAGCTTATCCTAATTTTTGTATAATCCTAACCTCGATTGGGACATTATCATATACGTTGTACACGTATCGCTGGAAATCATTATAATGATTGTCATAAGGAGGTGCATATTATGTACATTAAAGATACAATATTAAAAAGTCTGGCTATGGCCAATATGGATCCTGTTATCATTATGGATCAGGACCCTCTGACACATCCCTCGTATGCCACATTCTCAGAAGCAATGGTAAAGGAGAAAAAATCCACTGCTGAAGCTGAGGCATTATGGAAACTGCTGATTGATGGGTTCCGTCATCAAAGAGAGCTGAATAAGGATGCTCAGAAAGAAGCTGAAGCAATCAAAAACACTGCACAGTTCAATACGCTGCTGATAAAGTATGCAATTCCGGAGCCGTTGAAATCAATTTATCAGGACAACTTTATTTACTTTTCTGAAAAAATCACAAATGCTTCTACTGCTAAAAAACAGGAAAAGGCTAAAGAAAACTACATGAGCTTTCTGCGTGGTGTCATACGCTCCACCAATCCAGAGTTTGAGCAATTTGCACATAAGCTTCGTGCTTTATTAACAATTTCGGAAAATCGTGAGCTCGCCTTATGGTCAGGAGGAATTGATCTGAGTACGTTCTCTTATGATAAAGGACGCTGCCCTCTGGAACAAACAGTTCTCGGTAATTTATTAAACAATATGCCAATTACTACTTTATGGAATCTGGAAGCACCGCTTTGGAATATCATTTCCAGAACCTTTGTATCGCAATACACGTGGCTTCCCGTTCATGTTTACTTCCGCGTACTTGATAATGCCAGTGTTTTATTACGGCAGGAGCTGCCACTCATGCAGAAAAATAATGCAGCACTCGTTATCCACTGGCATCCTGTATTTAATTATCCAAAGGGCATGGCAGAGGTCGGTGTCCACGGCGAAGCTATTACAGAGCCAGGGCGTGGTATAGACGATATGAAAGCTGCTGCAGAATTATTGATTGCCAAATTAGGAGCAGCCAGCTATAAAGCAAACAAACAGGCATATGAAAGAGCGAACAGTGATTATTTCGATCCGACCCGTCCACCTTTTGCAGTCGATGAATAACGGGATAAGCAAAGACTGACAGCATAATCTGTCAGTTTTTTTCTTTAAGGTTAAGCTAAATATCAGTTTTCATTATCTTAACGTATTCAACTGCTTTCCCGGATTGTATGATTACACAATAAAGAATATGTGTATCGATCGAATATCTATGAATTTGATCTCATTTCACTAATCACACATAAGCTCCCTTACTGATAGCTTGCTGAGAGGATGCAGGACATTGAAAGCATGTACACGATAATATAAATCCGATTTTTTTTACATTGCTGTCAGATTAACGATTCGTTTTTCTGAACTCCTCATGATATTGTAACTTATGGTGATTGATTGGTAACATCCTGCCTGTTTCTGAAATTTCGCGTTTAAAATCATTACGATAGATTACATATGGGAGGGGATTTCAAATGAATTTTATAATACAGATTGATAATACTATTACAGAAGACACAATTATACTGCGGGCGTGCAGTAGAAACAAGAATTATATTTATAATGTAATCCTTTATCTACAGAAAAACAGTTCACGAATTAAAGTATATGATGAACTGCATAATCTTTACCTTATCACCTGTCACGAGATATATTATATAGAGAATATAGATCATAAAGTATATATCTATACAGAAAAAGATGTCTATCGCTGTTACCTTCGATTTTCAGAATTAAAAAAGCAGCTGCATAATTGTGGCTTCTGTCAAATCAATCAGAGCACTCTGGTTAATTCAATTCATATAAAATCTGTTCGTATTGAAAAAGACTGTCACCGGAGCATAACTCTGGATAATGAGGAATGTCTAATCGTCAATCGCAGATATCGTTCTTTTTTAAAAGATCAGGTTTAACAGATTGCTGCCTTATTTATTTGAATAAAAAATGATAATAGTACCATACGGTTTTTTCTTACGTTAGAGTGTTTGTAAAAAGGAGAATTCAAATTCTATTGCTTTTCTACAATAGTGTTGAATTCTCCTTATCTGTATTTATGCACAATCAATTAGCCTGATGATTGAATATGAGTGAGTAAGGCCCTAGCATAGGACACAAGCATCCTGTTGTTTATTATTCAGCTTTCTTCATCTATATAGATATGCTGAAGCTTATCCCGATAATCTGTTATCAGTCTGCGCAGGCTTTCCTTATCGGGATCATTTATCATATTATGAAAAGCATCCTGTATATCATGATGCAGCATTTCAATCAGCCACTGCTCATAAATATCAACAAATTCCTCTATCTGCGGGATTTTCGGAACCGGCTTTAGACTCATCCAAGATTTCAATGCCTGTTTATAAAAATCAGCATCATCATCTAAAGACTCTTGGAGATCTGTATACTGATTCTTCTGCAATGCATTCCATCCAAAGTCCCATGTCAGCATAATTTTATAGAGTTTGCTTTGCATACCAATATGCAGAATTTTTAAATTTTGATAATTCATTCTTTCAGTATCCGTTAAGTTCTTTTCATTATCTTCAATAACCTTCAACAGCTGCTTTAGTCTTTTACTTTTTTCTGTCATTCTGTAATTCTCCATTCCTGTATCAAATGCTTCCAAATCATTCCGGTTGTCCAGTATTCCTGCATAGCATAGCCGTCTTTCCCCATATAGCTTGTCATATCGTGCCGGATCAGTTTATGTTCGACACTATCATAGGGTATCTGACTTGATGTTATCAGTGTACCACTCCCCTGCTTTTCATCATTTTTCCCACCATGAATATATGGATTTAACCCGCTTGCAGCAGTACCCGGATGAAGCATATCCGTACCCTTCATTCCATATGGCGGAATGTTTACCTCCGGATTCAACTGACCGCCAGCATACTCATCGCCAACTTGATAAAAGTGTGAAATTTCATGTACCATCGTTATTGCTGTTTCATCACCGTTTTCAAGTATAACAGTCGTATCTGCACCAAACGTAAAGCCGCTTAAAGCGTCCTTTTGATCATTCAAATCCATTTTTGCCGGAGACAGACCGATAACACCGTCGCATTCAAATTCATTCTTTAAATGCTTTAACAGATTCCAGGTACGAAGTCTGCCAAACCATGTGTCCAGATCATACACATCCCCTCTTATATCCAAAGAATCATGCAGTATCAGCTGCAATCCGTTCCGGGATAAGGGAAGCCTTTTTAATATCTCATTATGCCAGGCTTGCATTTGGGTATTCGTGACGGAAAGCTCCTTATTTTTCTTAGATGTCAGAAGCGGTACAATCAGGAATTTCTTCACTGGTATAACGGTTGTATTAACACTCTCTTTTTTGCGGGTATCCCCTATCTGTACCTCAAACTGCATATCCCCCTGTTGAATATCTGTATGTGGAATATAAAACAGGATCTCATCTTTGTTTGTTTCCTCCGGGTGATAATCAAGCTTTGTATCTGAATTGTCCAGAGTGGCTCTGGCAGCCTTTTGCAAGCTTTGATCGAAACAGGAGTCCTTAGATTTTGCGAGCAGGATGCTGTCACGCTTTGCCACATGTGTTGAAATCGCAGCAGGTGTGCCATCGTGTTCATTGATACCATATCCGAGTGCCTGATCAAAAACAAGCTCATAGTCACAGGATGTTTTCTGCGAAGCACTCTCACAGCCAAAGCAGCTTATGATCAGAATAAATAGAATGAATTTCTTCATAATTGCTGAAGCTGTATAAGTTCGGCTTGCATCGCGATGATTTCATCAGGTCCCAGACTTGCATTTTTTATTTTGTTATACAATGCATTCACTTCACTGAGAATCAGCTCCCAGTGTACCATCTCTTCTTTCATCTGGTGAAGCTGGCCCTGTACTTTTTTAATTTCATCTACCTTATCATCATATGACTTTTGTACATTATTTTTTTCTGTTTGACTACATTGATAATCATACTTTGCGGATTCCAAATCACGACTGATTGCTGCCAGTCTTTCTTTGGAGGCACAATATTCCCGATAGGCTGCATCTGTGTCTGCTTCCTGGTCATTCAGCAGCTTGTCAAAAGCCAGATAAGCTCCATATCCGGGTACCCAGAACCATCTTTTTAACAGCTCATTTTGTTTCTCTGCTTTTCTTCTGGCGCTTTCGAGTTTTTCCTGTGCTTTGCTGTATGCTTCTTGTTTGCTTATATAGGAAGCATTATATGCATCATATAAATTCTTTCTGCCTTCATATATGCTCTCCTGCTCATGAGTTTTCTGTTTCAATATTTCCATATGTACATACAGAGCAGATAGATTTGCATTCAATTGGTCACATAGCACTTTTTTTTCATCGAATATCCGATGGACCCTATTTCGGTTTTCATCGGCCTGGATTCTGATCTGCTCAAGAGAATCCAAAATGCTCTGTTCCTGCCGTTCCAGCCTGGCTATATCCTCATCACTAAGATCCATATGAATGGAGTTTTTTTGCAGCATCTGTAAAATCTGTTCCATGATTTTTGTCAGCTGCAGATTAGCTGAATCCGTCTTTTTCATGTTTTTATCTGCGCTATTATCTTTATTTTCCATAAGCTAGCCTTTCAGTGTACTGATTTTTTTATTGCTTTCTGCAACCTGCCGATTCAGGTTATTTGCAACATTACCAGCTGTTTTAGAAGCCAGATCCCAGTGCTGTTCTCTGCTCATTTCAGCCTTATCTGCTTTTGTAATTGTCTCGTTTAAACGGAATCTTGTATTTTCAGCACCATTGATAAAGTCTGTGGAAATGCTTTTTACAGCTGCCCACTGTACCATATACGTCAGTAATGGGATCATAACACTGTCTGTGTAATAAAATTCAATGCGTTCTTCTTTGTCAATTTCCTGAAGATCTTGAATCGTATCCTTTAAATCAGATGTGGCAAGAGCCTTGCAGCATTTTTCCATGGATGTCCAGAATAAAGCGATGTCCATAACAGCAACAACAACATTTTTTAAACAGGATACAGCAACTATCAGGGAACGAACAGCTGCTTCCACACTGTTTTTTTCAATTACCATCGTCTTCAGTCGATTTGTATATTTGGCAAGATTGGCTAATTGCTTTGTCTGTTCCTCTTCCAAACGAATCAGCTCAGCATTGATTTCCGTTAATCTCTTGCTGCGGTTTTCCTGTACGCTGCTTTCCTTCTGTGACTGCTCGGCAATTTGTGAAGAAACACCATGTAAAGCTGCACTAATGCTCTTAAGCGCACTTGATTTTTTGTTAACCTGCTTTTCTGCTTCCGTAATTTCAATATCCTTAGCACGGATGTCAGACCTGATGCTTTCCCTTTTTTCATCATTATCCGCTGTTTCAAGAGCTTTAACAAGTTCCTCTTTCTCTTTCTTCAGACTTTCGAGTCTATCCTTTGCGGCATTTGCTTCTTTTTGTGCAGTGTCAAGCTTTTCCTTATCCTCAGTTGAGCTTTCTGTAGAACCTGATTTCCCTGCCACATCAGCTGCTACAGAAGCAGCACTGCCAAGAAATGAGAATACAGCGCCCATGATGTCCATTGTACGCTGATGCTTTTCAGCATCCAGCTCTGCCTTGCTAAGCTTCTCATATTCGGTCTGCAGCCTGGTCAGACGTTTCTTAATTTCCTGTTGGGCAATATCCGCCGCTTCCTGCTCACTTTGAAAATCCGCCATCTCCTTCTGTATCTGATCCTGATGTGCATACTGGCGATTGTTTTCGTCAATAGTGTTTTTTAAGGTTTCTGAAGTATCCCCCGCCATTTTCTGATAGTCCTTTGCCAGCTGCTCCGCCTGTCTGCTCATTGTACCTGCAATTACAGAAAAGCGTTCCAATTTCTTGATTGCAACCTTTTCCGCACCCTTAGTCAGCCAATCAAAGAAACCAATCAAATCATGAATAACAGCAGAGGACTGTCTTGCGAAATCGTCAATCACATTGATTCCCTTATCGTTTAAATCCATCAATGTTTTCTGCAGATCCCATATCTGCGTTTGTACATCAAAGCCATACACCGCATGATATGCAACATTTAGCAAATCTACAGAATTATCAAGATTCTTGAGTACGGTGTCCAAATCCATTTTGTGAAGTATATTCTTTTTCTCTGTCACCACTAGTGTAGAGGATGCATCCGGGGCTTCTTTCAGGCTGTATGTCTCTCTAATTCCACCACAGTCCATAGAAATTGTATGATCCTTTTCAACCTTTAAAATTAAATCATTTGCCATTGTGTTTTACACTCCTTTTCTTTATAAGGAATCATAAGTATGCGCATAACTGATTCATCCTGTACATACTGTAATATATTTCTGCATCTTGGTGCTTCGGATCTACATGTCATGCGAATATAATAACAAATACTGCAATTTGCTTATTATAAAAGAACCGGTTCCAAGATAGAATCGGCTCCTCTTTTTGGTTGTGAACTAAAGATGTTTCCACTTCATATTATTGCCATTTATTATATCTGTTTTATCTACGAAACAGCATTTATCCGCACTGATGGAATTCGGCAAATGATACACCTTGGTTTTTTGATTCAGGTCATATTTATGTGTAAATTTTCCCTTTGCAATTTCAAAATGATTATGATTTCCTGTAGCTCTGCCTGCAGTTCCCGCATTCGCTATCTGTGTGCCCTGGCTATATTTTACACCAGCTCTGATACCGTCAAGATTGTTGTCGTGTATAATCATAATCGTAGCATAGTCTATTGTTCCATCCGCAAATCGAACCTTGTTCTGAGACTGCCAGAATACTGCATTTCCCAGATCCGGTCCATCAACGCCGACACAGACTACATCAAAGGGAGCATATAAAGGACTGCATCCACCTTTATAGCCTGCTAAATCAAGCGCATTAACTCCCTGATGTGAGTATGATCCGTTATTACCCTGCGTGATATTCATGTGTTCCACAGGAAACAGAATATTCTGTATTCCGTCTTTTATGCTTTTTTGATGTGCTTGCATTTTATCTTCTCCTTTATGTTACATTCATACTGATTTTATTGAAGAAAGCTCTGCTTTTCGTAATCAGTTTCTTTACATGTGTGCATTATTCCCGCATGTGCAAAATAATCCTATCCGAAAATATATTGAACAGGATCATGCTTACGCTTACATTCCTTCCGGAATTTTAAAACTCAAAAGTGTCTCACGAACATCAGCATCCTGAGGCCACTCATCACAGAAAACAAGATAGTTGCTCATTTTCTCTGATCCCTGATATGTACCGATGCAATACATATCATCCAGCATAACGGAATTTGCATCAGCTGTTGTATTTGTTTTTTTCAAATACATAGTATATGCAATTTCATACTTGTTCTGTGGAGTGACACTGAGGAAATCTGACATCTCATCATTTCCCAGCGGTCCAACAAGAACGCGTGAATAGCCACAGCCCAGATAAGCCGTTAAGCTTTTGTGAATCACCATGATATGCAGATGATCGAGATAATTGATAACATTCTGATGCGGTGCACAGGCAGGCCGATTATAATGAATATCAACAGCAGCATACGTTCCTGATTGGTTCTTTGTAATCGCCATTCTACTCCCTCCTTCCATCCTCAGGATATCAGAATACCAATATGATGAGTGATGATTATCTTATTTGTACGAATTAAAGGTTCTGTTATGCAAACTCGTTATTTATTATAATTGGTTTTCATCAAGCAGTTTTCACACTTTTTTATGATAAAATTACTTTTCCCCATGCCCCTATCCTGGATTGTATACTCCATATCGCATCATGAAATCTCATTTATATAATGAGCAGCTCTATCCTATACTTATACAGGATAATATGCATCATAGCTTAATTTATCACCGTAATAGCATTTCTCGTTCTTGTGAATAGTGGTTTGGTAAATAAAAAAAGAGTAATTCATCGGGTATCCAAAATATTTGGGGGGCTAAACTTTAGGGGTCAATTTAGGGGTCTGAACTTTGAGGGACACTTTAGGGGGATAAATCCCAAAAGAAACAGGTGGCATTCATCTGTTTCTTTTTCTATAAT